>NZ_JBGCUR010000020.1:0-68885 GCF_041361455.1 Chryseobacterium gossypii
GATTAAAAAAAACATGAGCAGAAAAAAGACTGTCCTTTTGAGACAGCCTCTTGTTATTTAATTATTATTTTTCAATAAGTTTTTTCTCTACAAATATTTTTAATCTACCTGATGAGACAGTTTCGGAGCTACCTGAGTTATTTTTGATTGTTATCAAGACCTTATTGCCTGGAAAAGCAACGAGCCCTGTAAGCGAGAATTCTTTGAACCGACTCTCGTTAAGTGTAGTCAGTGTTGTGGTAACAATGTCACCAAATTCTGCTTCGGGAAACTCCACATCAATTGTTTGCAGAGCCCCTGCATTAATTTGTCCAAAATTTATATCCAGACTTTTTGTTAAAATATCATCGCTTACAATTTTGAAATCAGCTCCTTCCCACAGGTATCTTTTGGTTTGGGTATTCCGGATTATTGCAGATTCGATATTCTGTAAAATTCCACGAATTATATTAGTATCAGATTCACTATAGGTTTGATGACAATTTCTGATGATGATGTTTTGAATAGATTTCAACAGTAGCTTTCCGATAATATTACAATTATCAATAACAATGTCATCATAAAGATAAACCCCATGAGTCAGGTTAGCCTGGGCACCGGTAATGGCAATAGCTGTAAATTCCGGATTTTCAATACCAAAATCAAACTCACAATTTTTAAGGAAAATCTTGCTTCTTTTTTTAAATCCGGCTTCTGTACCTGTCGCTGCATCATATACCAATAAACCATATTTAATATTTTCAATGAACTGACAATTGATAAACTGGATATCGCGAATGTTGGATCCCACGCCATATCCTTCCATATCCCATCCGTTTCCATACAAAACCCCGTTAAACAGAGCTCCCTGATTTCCTTCTGATGAATTGTCTATTGTATGTCCATTGTAATTAAACCTTGAATTTCTTACAATAAGATTTTTAATACTATCTCCGCTTGCGCCATGCCTTCTGTTTAATTCGCAAACTAATCCGTCAATTTCAATATCAGTCGCTGAAAAAACCGTATCGTCGGCAACACGTAATAAGCTGCTGTAAATCTGCAGACCGTCCGTAGCGCAGTGTATCACTTTACAATTTTTAATTTTGATGTCAGAAACCTTTCCTTTAATGCAGATCCCTTGCTTTCCACCATCTCTTTTTTCTGGGCCTAAGCCTGTATGATCTTTTCTGTTTCCATCAATAGTTACATTTTCAATTCTGATATTAGACTCTCCAACAGTTATACTCTGTTTATAAACCCTTTCGGCATATCTGTCCGCCAGAAAAGGATTGGGATTATTTAAATAGTTAAAATCATTTCCAATGCATAAAACACTTACATCGGATTCGGCAGTACCTATAGATTTTAAATTAAAGTTTCTAAATGTGATATCAGACTTCAGCCATATTGAGTGTACCTCATAGAAACCGTTTTCGCCATCGATAATGGAATATGGAGGCGCACAATCAATTGCTGAATTAATGATCTGGCTCACATCCGTATTGGTCATAAGATGTTTATACCAGGCCATTCTAACCGTACCGGTAATCTGGCGTCTGTAAAAAACACCGCATTCCATTTCTTTATACAATACACCATCACATTTTTCCGGTGTCATAGCAGTTCCGTCATGCCAGATATCTGTTTTTACATAATTGGCTACTTCTAACGTATTCGGATCAATAATTTGAATTTTTTCCATTTTTTTTAAGGTTTTAAGATTAATATTTTATGATGTGTCAAATGTAAATGGGCATGACGACAAAACTAGTCGTAAGATTTTTTTATTGATTAAAAAATCTTATTCTACTAAAAACACAACACAAATACTGATTAAAACGATGGAAACGCAATCTATGGAATTGCGGCGCAGACAATTATTTTGTAAAGATATAATTGAATGATAAAGCCAAAAAACAGCCTATTTTAGTTTTTGATCTCTAAAAAAGAAACAGAGCTCTTTATGCTTTAGTCAGTATTGTGAGATAAGAATCTCCGTCCTGCAATACGTTTTCTGCTTTAAAGCCGTTATTTTCAGCTGCATTTCTTAATGTATCAAAATCCAGATATAACCACTGTATAGGTTCTTCGGATTCGCCTTTGTAATGGACCACATAATCCAGCTCACCATAATATCCGTCTGCAGGAATGTAAACGCCACCATCCTCATCCCGGTCAAACATATATAAAATATCCGTACTGTCAATTAAAATCCGGCCATCCGTATTTAACAATGAATACAGCTTCTGAAGGTAAGCATCGATCCTGGAGAGGCTTTCAAAAATGCCTGTTCCATTCATCAACAATAAAATAGTATCGAAGGTTTCCCCCGAAAATTCAAGCACGTTTTTGCAGATAACATTTTTTACGCCACGCAGCTGGCAGATCTCAATAGATTTTGGGGAAATATCCAGAGCTGAAATATCCAGCTTTTTCACATTTTGAAGATACAAGCTGTGAGAGCCTGCTCCGGCTCCGATATCCAAAACCTTTCCTTCAGTCAACTGGAGTGCTTTCTGCTCGATCTTATTCATCCCTTCAAAGTCCCGAAAAAGATATTCTACAGGAAGCTCATCCAGCTCAGAGATCGAAGTTTCCGTCTGCAAATCTTCAGGATGATTATCATGATAATAATCCCAGATTGCTTTGCCCATTAAATCTTTCATGCCTGATCTTTAAGTTGCCAAAGATACGGGTTTTCTGATAAATAAAGCCCGGACAAACCAGCAATGATTTTAAGATAAAATAGCTGAAGGCCTTTCTATACATCATTTGCCGTGAAGCCCCGGTTTTAAGATAATCGGAGCTTCACTACAATGAAAACAAGGTGTCCTTACACAGCTGGTCCTGCGGCGTCTTTAATATCTTCAATTATTTTTTGTTCTTTTAATCTTCTTCCTGCAATCACCGATTTACCTCTGATCAGCCTCACAAATCTTAAATGCCGGAACCGCTCTTTTCCGAAATGATGGGTAAGAACATATACCAGTATTCCGAGACCAGCCCAGATAATATATCCGAACATTTTCTTACCGGAAATCAGCAAAGCGTTCAGCTGTACGGTTTTAAGGCCTGAAGCCATATTTTGCGGGCTGAATGTCATCCCGTCCATGTAAACTGCCAGGTCCCCTATCGCAACGATCTGGAAACGGTATTGGAACCAGGAATATAATGCTGAAAAAATCCCTACTGTAAGAAAGGTTCTCCAAACCAGCACCAGCCCGATCGCTGCCAGCATCTCATCCACTTCAAGCTTATCAAGAGTATAAAACCATACTGAAATAAAAAGTGAGCACATCCCATACCCTTTGAGAAACATCGGCAAATACCACCTGTCATAGCCAAATTCAGGCACCATTGAAAAATACATCACCATTGCATATCCCACCATTGCAGAGAACCCAGAAAAAATAAACATTTTCAAAGGGATTTCATTCCTGAACCACACTATGGCAAGTATTCCTGCCAGAATAATCCCGGGAATCATCAGAATATTAAGCCTGGCATTGGTAAGCTGATCATATCCCAAAACCCCGACGGCAAAAGTATTCTGAAGAGAGGTAGTCGCCAGGAACATCCCAAGAAACAGCAGCATGAATAATCCGTGCCGCACATTGTTCCTGGAAAATATCCTGAAAGACAAATAGGGCCTTTTCAAATACAGCTGCCTGATCACCAGTAAAGCAAAGCTTATACACGCTGCAAAGCTCATATTGATGATATTTTTTGAGTTTAGCCAGTCCTGCTGCCTGCCAAAGGAAAGAACATATGCCGAGGACATAAAAGCAGACATGAAGAGTAAGATACTCAGCCAGTCGATATAATACAGGGGAACTTTCAGCGCAAAATATTTGTCATGCATAAAAATCCTCTGTATAAAGGCCATAATAGCACATAAAGCTGATATCAGAACAAAAAACTGCTGCCAGTTGTACATTATTGAAACTTCTACGGCATAATAACTGGCAATCTGATTCATGACCAGGACAAAGGTGTAAAACACCCCATAGAACATGCCACGGTTCCCAATCATGGCCATCAGCGGTAAAAACAGTTCAATTGCCACCATCATTTTGAAAAAGCCTATCAGAAGGGAAGTAAAAACGATTATCTGTGGCTGTAACGTGGTTGCATTGATATAATTTAAGATCCCCAAAATGATCAGTACTACAGTAATCTTATCTCTTATTTTAAACCGCATTTTCAACCTCAGAACGATAGGCATACAGGCTCCCATACCAATTGTCGTGGCATAGTTCGCCCAGATATAATATTCTGAAAGCTCGCCCGTACCCCCTACAAGATAACTGATATTTCCGGTGTAAACTCCTCCAAGAGGCATCACCAGGGTCATCAGCAGTATAATCAGTAAAAGCTGGACAGGCTTTGGCACCCAATCATAATATAATCCTTTGTTGTACATGTTTACGATAGATAAGGTTCCATATAACGAGATTTTCACTCCTGATCTTCGCTATCATATCAGAACCTTTTATTTTAAGATTTATACTTTTAATTCACCGTCACATTCATATTCATACCTGCGCTTAGCTTTTCAATATCAGCTTTTCTGTTTAAAGGTGTAAATTCGATCCTTACAGGGATCCTTTGCTGTACCTTGATAAAGTTACCTGTTGAATTATCCGTCGGAACACTGGAATACCTGGAACCAGTTGCCGCTGAAATTGCAGTTACAATTCCTTCAAACTTTTGCCCGCCGAGCGCATCAGCTGTCATTATCATTTTTTTGCCGACTCTTACATCAGGCATCTGGCTTTCAAGAAAATTGGCCGTCACCCACTTTTGCCCGTCAAGAACGATGGTTGCTACCTGCTGTCCCGGCTGGATCAGCTGGCCTTCAGCAATGGTTCTTCTTCCCATCACCCCGTCATAAGGTGCTGTAATTACAGTATAGGAAAGGTTGATCTTCGCCATATCAAGGGCTGCTTTTGTCCTCTTGATTTCGGCATCAATAATACCGAATTTGCTTTTTACCTCAGTCGTGGACAGGCTTGCTGACCGTTTCTGATCAACCAAAGTTTCATAAGCTGCCTTTTGACCATCATATTCAGTTTTCACCTGATCATATTGTTGCCGGGTCACTGCCTCAGCAGCCAGAAGGTTTCTGTATCTGTTCAGATTCTGCTCAGCATTCCATAATCTCGCTTTTGCCCCGGCGATATTGGATTCCATTACATTAACGTTATTTGAAACCGTATTTACGGATGAGCTCGTTGCTGCACGCTGGGCCAGTGCATTTTGATAAGCTGCTTCCGCTTGCCCCAGTTGGGTTAAGATCTCACGATCATCCAGTACTACCAGAGTATCTCCCTTTTTTACCCTCTGGTGTTCTGTAAATTTAATTTCCCTGATATAAGCGGAAACCCTGGTATTGATCGGGTTAATAAATTCTTCAACCTGTGCTGCCTCCGTATACGTTTTATCTCCCATATGAAAATATTCGCATACCAGCCAGTACAATCCGAAACCTATGATAAAAAAAACAATGATATTGGATATGACGGCTCTGATCTTATTTTTTCTTGCTTCCTTTTTCTTATGTCCTGCAGCCGATAAAGCCGGAGCTTCCTGTACATTTTGAATATTCTGTTCGTTGTTTTCCATTTCACTGATTTTAAGTTTTATGATTATAAGGTTCCGGTAGATTTCAGAAGATTATAATATTGGTATAAGACATTGATTTCTGCATTGGCATAATCCAGTTCCGATTGCAGCTTCTGATTCTGGGCGTCAATCATCTCTGCCTGAACTGCCAGCTGGTTTAAATACTTCGCTTCTGTGATCTTGTAGTTTTCTTCTGCCAGCTCTCTGGCATTATTCAGAATTACAGCCTGCTGAATAGCTTCCTGATACTTGGTATAGGCGGCATTTACGGCCATATCCACATTTTGTCCGGCGAGAATTACGGCATCGTTTGCCTGGCTTTTTTGCAGTTCACCCAGCCTGACTCTTTCCTTCGTTTTGTAGAGGTTATCAATGTTATAGCTGAGTGAGATCCCCGTCTGCCAGCCTCCTGAATACATGTCTACAACGGGATTCCTTGTAGTAACCGGCCGCTGCAGGGTATAACCGCCAAAGCCCGCCAGCGCCGGCATCTTATCGGTCTTTATAATCTCTATATTTTTATCGGCAACAGCAACATTGGTTTTTGCTGATCTTAATTGCGGATGGCTGTCGTGGGCAAGATTTAAATAATAGTCCATTCCGATCCCTTCTTCCTTATGTTCCAGATCTTCAACCGGAATAATCTCTGTATCGGCAGGCAGTCCCAAGGCGATATTTAAATTATAGTTAAGGATCTTACGGTTATTGGACAAAGCCAGTATTCCCTGGTCCAGGTTTTTAATTACTAGCTCACCGCGGATGACCTCGTTCCTGGTCACCATCCCCTGATGATAAAATTTGCGGATATTTTTCAGCCGTTCTTCGGCCAGGGTCCTATTACTTTGAAAAACTTTTTGCTGATTCAAGATCTTATAAATATCCAGATAGCCGGATATCGCTAAAAATTTAACATCCTGTTTGTTCTTTTCCAGATCCAGCTCAGAGAGCTGTTCCCGGAGCCCCGCCAGCTCAACAGATTTATTCACCAAACCTCCCTTAAAAATCAGTTGAGTAGCCTGTACGGCATAAGAACTGCCATAGTGAGGTAACGGGATACGGCTTGAATTTGAAAAATCCTTATCAATAGCCAGTCCATCACCCAGATAAAACTGGCTCGCTGAAGCTGTAATAACAGGAAGCTTCTGAAGTTTTACAATATTCGTATTCTGTTTTGCAACATCAATATTCCGGAATGAAATCTTCAATTGCTGATGGTTTTGTACTGCAAGTAAGGCAATCTCATCTGCTGTCATCCGCCTTATCTCCTGTGAAAAAAACAGCATAGGAAATATCATTATCACAAGTGATAAGGCTGTTTTTACATTTTTAATCATTTTACCTTGTTTTACAGGTGCAAAGTTAGTGCGCCCATAATATCAAACAAATGTTTGATTTTTAGAAAAAGATGTTCAAAAGTAAGATTTCAATTCTCAAATTGATTCCGGTACTGCGTAGGGCTGACCTTCATATGCTTTTTAAAAAAATGGGAAAAGGAATATTGGTCACTAAATCCTAAAGATGAGGAAACCGAAGAAACAGGCATTTTGGAGGAATTCAGAAGAACTTTGGCCTCATTCATAATGATCAGGTTAATGATCTGGCCTGCGGATTTCCCTGTAATGGATTTCACTACAGATGAAAGATGTCTGGTTGTAATAGATTGTCTTGAAGCATAAAACTCTACCGATCGTTCTTTATGGTGATGCTCTGCAAGATCGTTAAGAAATATAAAGACAATTTCTTCCTGTCGCGACATCTGGTTCATTGAGTTGCTGTCTTCTTTAGAAATGATTCCGGCCATCTGATAACAAAAAACGGAAAAGAGATGCTTTACAATTTCTTTTTTGTAAAGTATCCCCTCATCAGTATTCAGCACATATTTGAGGAAGTTCACACTTTCCCATACCATAGCCATCTCGCCGGGTTCAAAAGGAACGCCACGGTTCATTTGCTGCCTGAAATAACGGTACGCGATCAGCCTGTTGAATTTCAGTGACAGAGCCGAAATGAACTCTCTTTTATATGAAAGCATCCGCCCTTCAAAATCATCGCTTATTGAAATCATTTCGTACACCGTTTGCGGATCTGCCACCATAAACTTATTGGCGGAAAGCTCCAGATCGCTGAAATGCTGCCGAAGCTTTATTTTTCCGGCTTTTACGAAGATAAAAGCCGGATTCTCAGGACGAAAAGGTTTATCGAAAGCGATTCTCTCGAAAATATTATGTTGAGTAAAAATCTCAACCCCGAACTTTTCTAAGACAGACATAGTACAAAAGTAAGCAATCTCCTCTGCGATTACAAAATTTTACTATTTTAGTATTTTCCAAATCCTGTATTATGAGAAAGATAGATTTATTATTTGCAGAATATGGTGAAAGTCACAGAAATGCAACCAATAAATTAATTCACTGGTTCTGTGTTCCCCTGATATTCTGGACAATTCTAGGTTTTATTTCTCTTATCCCGTCGTCACATTTTTGTGCTTCTTATTTCGGTTGCATGAGCGTTGTAAGCAGTATCACCGTTATTCTGATAACTTTGTTCTATCTGAGGCTGTCTGCATTGATAAGTTTCCTGATGGTCCTGGTAATGCTAATAATGGAACATTTTGCCTATACAGTGAACATCCGCTATGGAACAAGATCGTGGATCATTTACCTTATCACTTTCATCATCGCATGGATTCTTCAGTTAGCAGGCCATAAAATCGAAGGCAAGAAACCGTCTTTTCTTAAGGATCTGCAATTCCTCTTGATAGGCCCTGTCTGGCTTTTAGGTCTTGTTTTAAAAAAGCTGGGGATCAGATATTAATCTTCCAGGGCATATACGGCAAAGCTCGCCAGCCAGTGGTCTCCTCCATAATTTCCCTGAAACAGTAAAGGCAATCCGTTAGCCAGGAACTTATCCGCTGTTCTCTGAAAATCTTTTTTCAAACGGTGATTATCGGGAAGCGCCCTGGCGATCCCTTTCATGCACCAGGCCCTGGAAAAGGATAAGCCAACGAGATGAACCGTCTGATAATCGGTCAGGTCACTCACTACAGGAGCTTTTTCAATATTCTCCAGGCTTCTTTTCTCATAAAAGCCGTCTAGCCATTTTATAAAGTCATTCTGAGGCAGGACCCTCCGCATAAGATCTGCAATTTCGAGGCTTGGGGAAAAGAAATCTGACCCGTCAGGTTCCAGATAAGCAGGAGTATTTTGGTCTTTCAGATAGAAGTATTTTGCTTTTTCCATAAGCTGTTTTTCAAAATCCTTATCCTGATTCGCTCTTGCCCAGTCTATTGCAAAAGCCATGGCAAAGGCGGTATTGGGATGTACCCCCGTTCTGTTCGGATAGGTTTGCTTAGGAAGATAGGCTTTCCAGGATTTTAAGATCTGATCCGTCAATGGCTTCAGATTCATATGCCAGGCTCTGGCTTTCGGATGATCCCAGGTAGCCAGTTCTTCATCCAGCTTCAGCAGCCAGGCCCATCCATAGGTTCTTTCAAATGTATTGGTAAGCTGATATTTGGTAAAATAGTCAGCTTCGGCCTGTAAGTTTTCTTTCTGAAATGAATGGTCAAGAACTTTTTCGATCTCTTTGGCATTGGATAATGTAGGTTTTGTTTTCAGGAGTCTTACCAGCATCCAATGCCCGTGGACCGAGCTGTGCCAGTCAAAACATCCGTAAAAGCTGGGATGCAGATCTTTCGGACTCAGGGGAACCTCAGTTTCATTATTGATGATGTGAGCCGTTTTGTTGGGATATTCCTGCGTAATGCAATGGAGCGGCTTCTCCGATAATTTCATGGCTATTTCATCCGTCAGCCTGGGAACTTCCTGAGCATATAGGAATGATGCCGAAATCAATGCTAAAAAACTTTTTTTCATTCAATAAAAATATAAAATAATTTCTATTTACTCACCTTAAAACGAAAGCGAAATTACCGTGTGAGTATATTCTAAAAACTCCATCTCCTTTTGTATCTTTGAAAAGATCTTGCATTTTTCAAAGACTTGATGAAAAGCTTTTTCGTCAGTTTTCCCAAAGAAACTCACAACTTAAATAACTTCCTAGCAATTTTCATAATTTAGAGTATTGATTCAATACTCTAAATTATTTTTACAGCTATAATATTACTCCTTACAATAGATTGATGAAGACTTTGGAATTGGTTTATGTTCATTAATATAAAAATCTTTTACATCATCTTTCGCAAAATCATCTCCCAATTCATAAGATTTTAATAATGAATAATCTCCAAATTTACTTGAATAATTATTTTTTTTATAAATTGAATCCGTTGGTCTTAGAGATAGGATTCTTGAAATGTCATAATAAGCTCTTCGATAGTTGTGTTTTTCTGCCATTATTATAGCATAATACAAAAATTCTTTATCTCTACCATTAATAGTATATGTTTTGTAACTTCTTATATAACCTAATGTATCACCATTTAAAATTGCTTTATTAAGGTTAGTTTGAAGTTCTTTATCATGGAAATCAAACTTTGGGATTTCAAATCTATTAATACTATCATTATTGACAATTTTATTTATTTGTTTTTCTTTTTTAGCACAGTTGAATAATAAAAGTAATGCTAAAAATAATTTTATTTTTTTCATTTTACTAAGTTCTAATTACTGAAATTTAGGATATTTTTTTAGAAATTCAGAATATGATTGTCTGTTTAAAATTTCTCCATTTCTATAAAAAACAATTGAGCCTAGACCATCCCCTTTATTTTCATTTCTATTAATATTTCTTATTCCTTTTATTGAATTATCATAAGTTACATATTCATCAAAGGCTATTACAGTAAGATTAGGATGTGCTATTGATACCTTTTGGCCAAAAGGTTGATATCTTTTAAGTTCTGGGTAAGACGTTGCAGATCTACAAACATATAATATTAAAATAGGGTCTTTCATTTTATCAACATTTTTCCAATTGCTATTTCTAGCATTCATCACACTATCAAACTTATCTGCATGTTTAATCTCATCTTCACCATTCCATATCGAGCCATACCCCCCATGTCCATAAGCTCTAAAAACTCCATCTCCGGCAGTTCCCTTAAAGAAACTATACATTTCTTTATACTTTTGATAAAATGGCGCATCAGCTCCAGTTTGTCCAAAGAAGTTCACAGGCTCTTCATCGTTTATAGCATAAGAAGCACTTACAAAGCTATAATCCTCAGAATTTGTTTTATACCCTCCATATGGGCTATCTGAAATATCCGTTGAAGTTACACTATTTCCTGATAAATTAAATGAGTAATTTATTCCTGAGAATCCTATTAAGGCACTTTTAAAAATGTTCTGTCCATTTGCTATTCCATTAAAAATACTTCCAACAGCACCCACTACGGAATTTTGAATCATTTTTGTCCCGGTTACACTAATATTTTGTATTGCCCGCCAAATATCTATAACGGGAGATAAATCCCTCTTGAATTAATCAAGAGGGATTTTTTAGATGCTATTAATATATTTTTCTTTCCTATCAAAATTATTTGAAAAGAGAAACAAAGTAAGAAAACACCTACTTTGTATTTTTAGGACAATATATTGATGAAGATTTAGGAATTTTTTTTCCTTTTTCTGTATAGATATAATTTACAGATTGTTTTGCTCCATCATCTCCCATTTCATAGGCTTTTAGCAGACAATACAATTTATATTTACTAACAAATTCCATGTCTGAAGGGTTTTCATAATTATATATTCCCAGTATTGTAGATATGTCAGAATATGCTTGTATATAATTATTTTTTTCAGCCATAAGTATCGCATAATATAGAAACTCTTTTTGACGACCATTGATAATATACTGTTTAGCTGCTATATTATATGCAAGAGTATCTCCTTCATTTATTGCCTTCTTTAAATTTTCATAAAGTTTTTTATCATTAAAGTCAAACTTATCATCTTTGTATGGAATATATTCTTGTGTTTTTAAATTTTCTTCTTCAAGAATATTTTTCAATTCATGTTTTTCTTCTTTTTTAGTTTCTTTTTTTTGGTCTGTTATCTTATTACAAGTAAATAGGAAGAAAATGGCTAAAAATAATACTAACTTTTTCATATGTTTTTATTTAAATGCGGGGTAATGTTTAAGAAATTCTCGATATTCATAGGCTACAATAGCCTTGCCTCCATAATATACTTTAATAATGCCATTACCATCACCAGAACCTTGTCTAAGATTACTATTTTGTATACCTCCTACGCTTGTATCATAAGTCACAAAACCATTAAATGCAAAAACCGTAACATTTGGATGTGCTTTAGATATTTGTAATCCCATGGAATTCTTTTGACCTCGATTGTCAGTACCTGATAAGCAAGCAAACAATATCAAAATAGGATCTTTCATTTTGTCTACATTTTTCCAATTAGAATTTTTAGAATTCATTACAGCATCAAAAGATTTTGCACTTTTTATTCTTTCTTCACCATTAAATAACATTTCAAAATTACCGTGAGAGTATACCCTAAAAATTCCGTCCCCTTTTGTATTCTTGAACAAATTATACATTTCATTAAATTTCTCATGAAAAACATTATCATCATTTTTTCCAAAGAAACTTACAGGCTCTTCATCGTTTATAGCATAAGAAGCACTTACAAAGCCATAATCCTCAGAATTTGTTTTATACCCTCCATATGGGCTATCTGAAATATCCGTTGAAGTTACACTATTTCCTGATAAATTAAATGAGTAATTTATTCCTGAGAATCCTATTAAGGCACTTTTAAAAATGTTCTGTCCATTTGCTATTCCATTAAAAATACTTCCAACAGCACCCACTACGGAATTTTGAATCATTTTTGTCCCATTTGCACTAATATTTTGTATCGCTCCACCAATAGCAGCTCCGGCAATTCCTCCACCAAGAACGGCAGTCCAGGTATGTTTCCAGTCCCACTTTACAGGGTTCCAATTACCATTATTGGCCTGAACGCCATTTAAATAGCTTCCTACCAAAGCCCCAATAAGCCACGCTATAAACTCTCCACTCGGGTCATTATACATCATCGGATTATTCATCACATACCCATACTTATTATAATTCTGGGTATTGGCAGGGTCCTGTATATTCTCATCTGCATTAAGGAATCTTCTTAACAGAGGGTCATACAACCTTCCGTTCATGTGGACAATGCCTACTTCAAAGAAATGTTCATGGCTTGTATAACCACGATCTGTGATTAAACCATACTTTGCTATCATTTTCTCTAATGCAGGTTTTTCGGTAATTATACTTCCGGTATTTAATTGTAAATGGGTAAGGTTCCCCCACGCGTCAAAGTGTCTTTGCTCCAGCTTTTTCCCTTTCTCGTCAGTTATGGCAAGGATGCTTCCCAAATAATCTTTATGCAAGAATTTATAAGAACCTGATGTATCTTTATAATTCTTCAAGTAAATAATATTGCTTTCATAAGGTGTGCCACCAATGTAAAGCATATGCTTTTCTAATTTGGTTGTATTGTCAATAGTCACTTCAAAGCTTCCATCTTCACTATATAATTTTGTGAATTTCCCATACTTGTCCGATGCAAAATTTCCTCCATAGGAAGCTCTCTGTCGCATTGATGTTAATCCATACTCAAAATTTACATCCCCTTTTAGCCCGTCAATGAATATGGGATCGTTATTTTCGTTATAGGCAATGGTCTGAATCAAATCATTGTTATAGTTTTGGGTTCCGGCAGCATTTAAAATCATTCCGGTAGGTTGATAGATCTTAGCAGAATTTTCATACTTCATGGTTCCCACCTGGTCGTTTTCCATGATCCTTCCTTTAACATCGTATGTGTTTCGGTTGGAGGACGGTTTAACCCCTGTTACCGGATCTGTCCAATTGACCAAACGATTATTGTCATCATAATCAAAATTTTCCTCAATATAAAAATCTCCTTCCGTCTTTCTATACTTCAATTCATTCTTTAAAGCATCAAAGGAATATGATATTTTAAGAATATCAGGTTTAACAACAGATGAATGATTGATATTGGTAAAGAACCCATTATTATCATAGGTATTATTAATGCTTACTGCTCCAAGTTTAGAAGTAAGTGCCTGTCCTTTGGCATTGGCTCTTTGCAGTTCCCAAAGAACCATGCCTGTTTTCTTATCCCTTAACTGGTATAGTTCACCATTCCAATCATTATATTTATGCATAATTGTTACTTCAGTAATGATACCTGAAGACGTTAGACTTTTCGTATAAGAACTAACCCTCGACTGAGCATCGTAGAAGAATCCTTTTTCAGCATAGATTTTGCCATTACTGTTTTCAGTCTTCGTTTTTATCCTGCCGTAGGTATCAAATTCAAGGGTTGAACTATAAGCTTTTCCATTGGATGTACCCGATTTAGCAGTAAGCCTGCCTTTAGTATCATACGTAAAAGCCATAGTTTTATTTGTAGAAATCCCATCGGACGATAATTCCGTCTGGCTGATAAGCTGTCCTAGATTATTGTAGGTGTATTGTTTCGTTCCTTTCGGGCTTATTATTTTCGTAGGCTGTCCTAGCCCATTGTATTCATATTTGTATAAGCCGTTAGAAGGGTCATTAAATTGAGATTTTCTTCCCCATGAATCATACCCGGTAGAAACAGTATTCTGCTCATATTTAGCCTGAATTTGCTCTCCTGCTGCATTATAGGAATAGGTTATTGTACCTCCTTTATCGGTGGTGGAGATTGTATTGCCTAATGCATCAACCGTTTTGGTGTAGGTTCTTACATTGCCATTGATCTCCTTAACGGTTGTTGTTAACCCGGAAACCGCTGTTTCCGTTTGCTTACCGTTAAAAGCTGTAGCCGTAACTTTGGCAGGGAACACTGAATCATCATAAACGATAGTATTCCACTGGCTTGGGCTTTGCCCCTCAAAATAAGGCTCGGATTCCTTAATTTTTCTTCCCAATACATCAAACTCAGTTTCTTTGGAGACAAACTGTCCCTGTCCGAAAGCCTTGGTTGTGACTTTATATTCCTGTCCTAGCTTATTTGTGATACTTTTTGATACATCACCATCCGGGCTATACTTCGTAACAGTAATATTAGAATTGCTGTCTCTTTCATAGGTATAGGTGGTTGCACCTTCAAGATTGCTTGTAGAGGAAAGCAATTTACCCCAATGGTCATAGGTATTGGTTATGGTATTGCCTAAGGGGTCTGTCTGGGTTAATACCTGCCCCCAAATGTTGTAATTAAACGAAGATTCCAACCCTAAATTATCTGTTGTCTTTACTACAAACCTTCCGTCTGCATCGTATAATGAAGCTGTAGTCTCGGTTCCGGAATCAATGTTGTTGCTTGTTACTTTTTGGGTAACATTTCCAAAACCATCATAATTAAAAGTATTTAAAATGTACGCCGTATTATCACGATTCCATTTTTTTATAGTTTTTAGAAGGTTACTATCATAGGAAAATTCTTCTTTGCCTGACTTTGTATCACCGTATGCCTGTACCGTTTCTGTTTTCGACTTAACACGTCCTATGTAGTAATCTGATCCTGTTCCTGAAGGATTATTGTAATAATCATAAATTTTGGACGTTACCGCATAGTTGGTGTTAATCTTTGATACATTTTGTACGGGAAGATAATACTGTCCATAAGTAATCGTACTTTCGGCAATTGCCCCTGTTAAGAAATCTTTTTCTTTAGTTGTTTTTGGAAGAATGACAGTAACTATTTTAGGTTTATCCGCATCCGGAACCGTGGTCACTACCTGACCGTTGAGAAGCTTGTCAGTTTGGTATGTTGTAGATTTAAAACTTAATAATTGGGTATTGTTTTCAGAAATATCGGCCGGAAAAATTTTAGATTCATCATTTGTTCTGATAGACCATTCTTTTACAGGTGCTCCCTCATTCAATGGATCGGTTTCGGTTCCTGACCATAGGTTTGTTCTAAGTAAATTGTTTGCAGGATAAACTTTTGAATTCCATGAAGAACTTGCCATTTGTCTAAAACCAATGGTCTTCTTATTGTGTAGATTTATAATAAGCCCACGATAACGAAATTCTTTAAATCTATTACTATTAGGTTGACTTCCACTTTCATAAATACTGGAAACGAATTCTGAATTTACATTCTCTAATTCCATTAATGGATATTGTTCACTTTTTACCGGCTTATAATATATTGCTGAATTATTTGTAGAACCATAAAAAATTGATGTTGTATTTCCTCCCTGTATAATTCTATTAATTGGTCTCTGAAGATTAGAATAATGACCATAATTATTGATACTTCCTTCTGTTTGATTTGATGACCTGTAAATATATAATTGATTCTGTCTTAACCCTAAAATGTCTCTAAAAATAACAGGATAGCTATAATTATCAGTAACGGTCTGATTAGACACAAATTGAATTCTCCCATTCAAATACCCCTGACTTTCACTAACTCTTATTGAAAATGATGAACTTGCTGAAGTGGGTGATGCAATATTATAGCTTGAACTAAAATTTATGATATCAGATTTTCCATCTTCATTTATATCTAAAACTTTGGCTGTAGAATAAGTGCCATTTTGAGAGCTGGTGTAATTTTCAGTCGAATTAAAATCATTAAAATATGGCGTTTTTACAAAGTTTATTCCGGTATTCAGGTTGACAATGTAGTGATTATTAACATTGGTACGTACAAATAAATCAGATAGACCGTCTCCATTAAAATCTCCTATTTGCGCTTGTGAAGAAAGCCCAGAATAATCCGCAGAAAAAACTTCATATAAGCTTAAATTTCCTTGTGCATCTTTTTTCAGATTGTATGCTTTTAGGATATTTCCAGGTACAGACTCTCCATTTATGATAGCAGATACTGTAGAAGAAGATTTTCCAATATCTTCAACTCCATCACCATTAAAATCACCAAATAAAAGATTCTCACTTTTATCAACATAAAATTGGAAAAATGGGAAAGAATTGTCCTGTTGTTTGATTACAAAATATTTACTCTCGTCATAGGTAGATGTTTGCCAGTCATCCTCTGTTGGGAATTGATTACCTGATACAGTACATACTCTATTGGTTATGTTATTATTTTTTTCGATTAAGATTTCAGAGACACCATCTCCATCAATATCATACGAAATAAGCTTTTTTATGGTTGTGGTTTTATTATAGGTACTAAAAGGATTGGAGAAATTACTTTCGCTCTCATCCCATTGATTACCTGCAATAACTTTTGTCCCCACTAAAGATAATGCGTTAGGATACATAATAGATAATCCACTTGAATAATCAATAGGTTGGGATAAATCAATAAGATAATATTTAAAAGTTAAATCTTTTGTCGTGGGATTTATAGAATAAGAAACAAACCCCTGCCTGCTACTTACAGTATTATTAGCATCTTTAATATTAATCGGAATTGCACCCTGATAGACATTCTCTGTACCCAAATAATATGCCGGGCTGTCAAACCCATTTCCTAAAAGCAAATAGTATCCATCCGGACCGATTGTAGGTGATTTATCTACTATAAAATCTGTAATATGTGTTCCCCGAAAATCACCACTCAATTTAAGATCATAAAAATTTTTCCAAGATCCATTAGAAACATATCCGCTATTTGACAGATTTTCCTGCCGGAAAAATTCAATTGGATTCGCAGGCTGATTATCTGCATTATATTCCTGTATTTTTTGTACAAATTGATATTTTGTATTGTCAGATTGATATATTACTTCGTATTTTCTATATTGAGAGTTGTTAGTCCTCACAATAATATTGTTCAATAACTTATCTTGAATAAGGGATATTCCGTTTACATAAGACTGTTCTATAAGTCCCCGAGTAGATGTTGCATTATAAGTAAATCCAATTTCATTATAATGTGGTTTTCCTAAAGTTTCATTTCCTCCCCAATTAATGGAAGAAATTACTGCAACATTAGTTCCTGTATCTTGTAAATAATTATATGTGATATAATTTCCCTGCGAATCTTTCCATTTCACAATATTATATTCTAATGGAGTTCTCGCATTACTATCCCCTGAACTTGTTGCTCCATACCAAGCCTGTGATCCATCTGCAAAGGTGACTTCCCAATATTCTGGTCCTTGCCATGCTTGTCCAGTTACAGCACCAATAGATTTAATTTTTGTATTGGAAAATTTTTCTGTGACATATTCGGCTCCATCTTTTCCATATACCCCGGATTTTAGAACTAACCTTTGTCCGTTAAAATTATAAAAATCAGAATAATCTAATTGAACCCCTCTCATTTCCCCATCCTTTTCAATATTTTTTCCAGCTCTTGAAATCGAAGTAATTCCGGAAATATTCCATCCATAGCCTACAACTCCATTGGATGATCCGCTGGTATAAACAAGATTCACCTGTGGTGCTACGCTTTTTATACCAGGCGGTAAAGCAATTGGCAAAGAAAACTGAAGCTGTCCGGCTCCATTAACGTCAATATTTCCTTTAGTATCATGAAAATACTGTACCGGAGTAGTTTGTGCAAAACCTACCATTGAAATCAAAAGCAGTACAAAAGACAAAAAGGATTTTCGTTTATTGTTATAAAATTTCATAGTTGTGTTTTTGTGTTATCTTTTGGTTATGTTTTTACTAAAAATCCTTCCGTCTTTCAAAGTGAAACGTAATATGTATACCCCCCAATCATAACCTGACATATTAATTTTAAGCTGTTTATTCAAGTCCGGAAAATTTTGCTGCTGAAACTTCCAGTGTACCGTACTATGCTGATACAGTGAAACTGATTCTATAAGTCCATCCACTTCTTCGGACCAATCAATAGTTAGCACATCGTTAACCGGAACGGGATACAAGCGTATTTGCTTCCAAAATGCTTTTTCATCCATTATGAAAGCCGATTTTAATTCTGTTTTCGCCAAAGTTTCTGGCGCCTGTTTTGCATTGGCATCCGGACCACGATACCGTTGATTGCCTGCTTCGTCATATTTGAAGTAGACTTCGGTTGGGAAAACCCCAGGAACCCTATTAATAAAGAAAATAGGGAGAATGCTTTTTTTCTCATAAAGTTTATTTTAAAAATTAGTGATATGAACTTGTAAATTTTGGATAAGGTAAAACCAACGCCAGTGACGATAATAATTTTTGTTTCATTTTGATATGTTTTTGGTAGCTAATATATACATTTAAATTATTCCCTACAATGTGAAAAATAACATAAAAGAAAATGGAATTTTTACGGATATATTCTTATTTACCAAGCCTTTTAGAAGTATCTTCATACTGTATAACTATAAACCATTAATTTTATCTACTTTTAGGATAAGCTAAGGGGAATGGCGGATCATACATAATAAAATGCGAAAGGCGCGGAACTGAAATATCGTTTAAGAAGTACTGCGAAGAATTCTCCAATCCAGAAAGACTCGATCAATCATTTTTTTGTTGTTAAGCTTTTAAAAGCGCATTTTAAGCACGATTTTTGATCAGACTCAAAAAAACTCAATCATGGGAAGACTATTTTTATCCTTATTTTTACTCGTATTTTTTAATTGTAATAAAACGCAACAGGTTTCAGAAGCCGAAGCGGTGATGTTATCGGCCCCAGAACCTCCGTCAAATGTTTCAGAAAAATTAATGCCTGATCCTTCATCAGATAAAAAAACTTCTCCAGCCAAAACAGATACTATCGCCAGAAAGATCATCAAAAATGGTGAAATGACCATCCAGATTGGGGATATTAAAAAGGCCCGGGACCAGGTAGACGGGATATTAAAGAAAAACCAAGCTTACATTCAGACCGAAAAGTTCAGCAATACCGATACTGAAGAAAATCTGAGCCTCATTATCCGCATTCCGTATAAAAATTTTGATGCTTTAATTAATTCCTTTTCAAGCGATGTCGGCTCCGTTATCTCTAAGAATGTATCTTCCAATGATGTGACCGAAGAATATACGGATGTCTCCATAAGGCTGGCCAATAAGAGAATATATCTTGAGAAATACCGTGATATGCTTAAAAGTGCGGCTACCACAAAAGATATCCTTGAAATTCAGGAAAATATCCGTGAGCTTGAAGACGAGATTGATGTTGCCGAGGGCAAACTCCGTTTTATTGATGACCGGGTGAATCACAGCACATTGAACCTCACCTTGTACAGGGAAAAGATAAGAAGCTCCGCAACTTCAAAAATAGGCTTTGGAAACCGCTTTGCGGATTCACTTACGGAAGGGTGGAACAGTTTTGTGAGTTTTTTCCTAGGGCTGATTTCCCTTTGGCCATTTTTACTGATCATACCATTCATCATTTTTGTGTGGAAGAAATGGAAAAGGAGAAATAAAAAGTAGCTTTATATACCGGCTTGTAATACAAGATCCGGATATGATCATGCCCGGATCTTATTATTTTTACGGTTTTACGGTTCTAAACTTTAAAATGTTCTTTCACTGTTTCCAGTACCTGCTCGTCAGACATCTGCTGGGATGTTCCCAATGTTATCTTCAGGTCCCTGAACTGAGCGATATCCTGGAGATGATGTTTCAGTTCCTCCTGGGTAACACCAGGCCCCGTAATATATAGCTCCTGGGTGTTGGTAAGTAAGCGTTCGATTTCTTTGAAGTACTTGTTCCTATTGCTTATTTCGGCATTATTTCCCGCATTCTCACTGGAGTTCCCATGCTGTATTTCTGCTTTTATCGGTTTGCAAAGAAAAAAATCGGAAGCACTCCGGGCATCGTGGTTTTTTACAACGATGGCCTTTTCAGTATCTATCCAGATTCCTGCTAATCTTTTATCAGACATAATTTAATTTTTTTAAGTTATGTCTTAATAAAACAAGAATAATGCAAATTTTACGTTAACGGCTGTTAAATGTAACTTTACACAAACGACAAGTTCATCTGCCCAAAACAAACACTGCCGGGATCTTATGAAGTTCAGGCTGTGACTTTTTCCAGTTGCCGATCTTCTTAGTTTTAATAAATTCATGCTCAGGATCGTTGATGTCAGCAGCTATACAAAGCCTGGTCTCCGGTGAGAGGAACTTGCACAAATCTTCAAAAAGCTGGTTATTCCGGTACGGTGTCTCCATAAAAATCTGGGAATAGCCGGTCTTTTGTACCAGGCTTTCCAGATGAAGCAGCTGCTTTTTTCTTTCGCCTCTTTCTATCGGCAGATATCCGTTAAAAGTAAACTCCTGTCCGTTAAAACCACTGGATATCAAAGCCAGGATAATGGATGATGGCCCTGAAACAGGTATAACCCTGATGCTTTTTTCATGGCACCATTTCACAATAAGATTTCCAGGATCAGCAATACAGGGAAGGCCGGCCTCAGAAAGCAAACCAAAATCCTGTCCTTTCAGCATCAATTCCTGAGCATCCTTGATATCGTCATTTTCAGTGTATTTATCCAGCAAAAACAGCTTCAGATCGGCCTGCTTTTTCTCCGGAGCGAAGAATTTAATGATCCGCCTTGCGGTTTTCTCGTTTTCTACAAAGAAATAATCCGTCTGCATTATATAATCCTTCAGAACAGGAGAAAAATGAGTGATCGGCGTATTTTCCGATAGATAAGCTGGAAGTAGGAAAAGCATGAGTAGAGAATTATCAGTTATGAATTGTCGCGAGTAAGCTTAAGCTGATGCGCTATCTTATTGCAGCCATCATCCAGAATCCGGAAAACATTTTCAAAATCATCCATATCACCCCAGTATGGGTCAGGAACCTCCGCATTTTCATGATTTCCCGCAGCTTCCAGGAACAAAAAAATCTTCTGTCTCTGTTCTTCATTTTCTGCTTTTGAAATCACATCTTCAAAGATATCAATATCCATACAGTAGATCCGGTCAAAATTTTCCAGATTCGATTTTGAAATGGGCCTTGATACCTGTCCTGAAATATCGATCCCGTGATTGGCAGCAGTCTTTATAGCTCTTTTATCCGGATGTTCGCCTTCATGCTGGGAGATGGTCCCTACGGAATCTACGAAAAAATCTGCGGGAAGTTTTGTTCTCATAATTCCTTCTGCCATAGGGCTTCTGCATATATTTCCGAGACAAACCATGAGTATTTTCATAATAACTTTTCAAAGATTAAATTAAGTATTCGGATTATCAATAGCTTCAGCTTTTCAGCAAAGCTAAATAAAAAAATGAAGAATAAAAATTATTCTCCATTTCCATTATTTCAATAAACTATTAGTGCTTGATACGTTCTGTAAGCTCTTTTACATATTTTTTTACTTCCTTGTCAATTTTAGAAACATCTTTTATGGTTTCGCAGGCATACATTACGGTTGAATGATCTTTTCCTCCCATCTCTTCACCGATTTTAGTAAATGTGGCATTGGTGAACTCCTTGGCAAAGTACATTGCCAACTGCCTTGGAAGGGCGATTTCTCTTTTCCTTGTCTTGGATAAAAGCTGCTCTCTTTTGATCCCGAAATATTCACACACGACTTCCTGGATGTATGGGATATTAATGATTTTCTTTTGATTAGCAGCAATTTTGTTAATGGTTTCTTTCAGTAGATCAAGGCTCAGATCCGACTTATAGATCGTGGAATAGGCAATAACGGAATTGATGACCCCTATAAGCTCTCTTACATTGGTTTTTGCTTCAGAGGCCAGAAAATCAAGCATATCTTCTGTAAGTACAATACCGTCCCTGCTCAGTTTATCAATGATAATTTTCTTACGGGTATCATAGTCCGGAGATTTGATTTCTGCGGAAAGTCCCCATTTGAAACGGGAAACAATTCTGTCCTGAATATCCATGATATCTGCGGGTGCTTTATCTGATGTCAGGATGATCTGTTTACCATTCTGATGCAGGTAATCAAAAATATGGAAGAAGCTGTCCTGGGTTGCCGATTTTCCGGACAGGAACTGGATATCATCAATAATCAGGACATCCACCATCTGGTAGAAATTGGCAAATTCTGTCTGCTTATGGGCTTTCGCAGCGGATATAAACTGCTGGATGAATTTTTCCGAAGAGAGATAAAGAACTACTTTATCGGGAAACTGGTTTTTAACTTCCAGACCTACAGCCTGGCCCAAATGGGTCTTCCCTACTCCATAGCCTCCATACAAAAATAAAGGGTTGAATGCCGTTGCTCCCGGTCTTTTTGCAATAGATTTTGCCACGGTAGCGGCAAACTTGTTGCTTTCCCCTTCTACATAATTGTCAAATGAAAAATCTGATTTCAGATTAGAATCGATATTCACTTTTTTTATTCCCGGCACTACAAAAGGGTTCACAATATTGGATGAAAAGCCTTGTGGCATGGTTTCCTGGATTTTCGGAGTAGGAACACTTTTCCCTTTCATATTCATGGTAACGGGCTTTTCTAAACCGGCAGGCTTATTTTCCATTACAGAATACCATAATTTCACTCCTTTTCCTATATTTTTCTTCAGGGCAGCAGAAAGAAGAGAAAGGTAATTATCTTCAATATATTCCTTGTAAAAATCACTCGGAACCATCAATGTAAGGTTATTATCAACCAATGAAATCGGCTGAACTTTATCAAATAGCAAATCGAAAGATTTTTCAAGCTTTTTCAAATCAGAATTGTCTTCAGCTGCATTCAGATTATCCCACATGAACTGAAGGCACTTCTGCCATATCAACATTAAATTTTCATCCATATTATGCCCCGATTAAATTCTTAGTTAGTATTTTTTTGTAGAAGGAAGACAAAGGTCTAATTTTTTATTTTTAAAAAAAAATATTGCGGGTATTGATTATTTAAAAATATATTTGTATGTATAATTTAACAGTAAAAATGATACACACAACTCATTCAATACGAGTGCTTTACGGAGAAACAGACCCTATGAAATACGTATATTACGGCAACTATGCCGAGTACCTGGAAGTCGGCAGGGTTGAACTTTTCCGGAGCATAGGAATGCCATATAATGAGATTGAAAACCAAGGAATTTGGCTACCGGTTTCGGAGTATAAAATTAAATATTTACGTCCGGCTTTATATGACGAAGAACTGGAAATCCATACCTATGTAAAAAAAATTCCGGGAGTAAGAATTGAGTTTGAATATGAAATTTACAATGGAAAGCATATTAAAATAACTGAAGCCTCTACCACCCTCTTTTTTTTAGATGCCAAAACAAATAAAATCATCAAATGTCCGGATTTCTTAGTAAAGCTTATCGAAGAAAACTGGAAGCCTGAATAAAACACAAACAATATGAAAATCGCATTTCTTGGCCCTCAGGCAAGCTTTACACAGCTTGCCGCCACACAACTTTTCCCTGAGTATAAACTTATCCCACAGGCTAATATTTTGGATTGCTTCCATGCCGTTGAAAACGGGGAAGCGGACAAGGCAGTGGTTCCTCTTGAGAACTCAATTGAAGGAACGGTTTCCATGACTCTGGACTTCTTATATAAAATACCTTCCATAAAGATTGAAGCTGAAGCCGTAATGCCCATTGCCCACCACCTGATGATTCATCCCGGAAATAATCCCGGAAGTATAGAAAAAATATACTCCCATCCCCAGGCTTTGGCCCAGAGTTTCCATTTTCTGGACACCCACTACAAACAAGTCCCAAGGCTTGATTTTGCCTCTACGGCTGCAGCGGCACAGTATGTCTCTGAAAACCCGGAGCTGAAGCTGGCTGCGGTGGCCAATCAGTTTGCTGCCAATTTGTACGGCTTACAGATCATCAACCACAACATCCAGGATTTTGAACAGAATCATACCAGATTTATCATTATATCCAGCCAACAGACCTCTTATATGAATGACCATCTTGAGATCTTAGGAGAAAAATCAGGCTTGCTGGTCACTCTTCCTGAAGATCATGCAGGAGGGCTTCATCAGGTTTTATCGGTTTTTGCCTGGAGAAAGATGAATTTAAGCAAGATAGAGTCCAGAACCCTGAAAACCGGCCTTGGAAAATATTTCTTTTTCATCAATGTCGAAGGCAAATGGGAAAGCATTCTGCATGAAAACGCCCTGGCAGAGCTCAGATCCATTGATGCAGAGGTAGACTTTCTTGGAAGCTACAAAGAATTTCTATTGAAAAGCTAGTACTTTAATTTTCAAATACTTATTTCAAAAAAAGCATTGAAAAGCGCATATATTATGCATAACATAATAATTTAAAGACAGCCAATTACAAAAAAACTCAAAAAAGACAATTAAATTTGTGTAATGCATTCATATTAAATTATTATACGTATATTTACTAAATATATAGTATTATAATTAATGATATGATCATAAAAATTAACATTAATTTAAATATTTATCAATGCAAAGATGCGTAATTTGTTGCCTGTAAAGTATTGATTAATAAACTATCTAGAAAACCATTAACAATTAATTTTTTAAACATGAAAACAAAATTTTACAGTCTAGTATTATCACTGGCCGCACTCCCTTTTTTTTCACAGCAAAGTGGATGGGTAGGTATTAACACTCCTATTCCCACAGCATCATTAGATGTTAACGGTACATTAAAGGTACATGATATGCCTTTGGTTACTGCCCTTCCAGGTTATCAGATCATGGCAGTGGATGAAGCAACTTCTCAGGTATCAAAAATTGATTCGAACGCCTTTTTCAGTGCTGTGAATACAAATGCATCTGTATATGCCGCAAAAAAGACCTCCGGAATCAGCCTTGTTAATCTTGGAGTATTTCCTTCAGGGTTCAGATCTATAAACTTCCTTACAACCGAAAGAACCGTAGGGGCGGCTTCATTATTCTCTGATTCGGATAATACTTACACCATCCCGTCAACAGGAGTTTACGCGATCAGCTATTCTTTCCGTTATGGTACCGGGCTACAGGCAGCATTATTATCTTCATCTCCGGGTATCGGAATCCTGAGAGACAGAGCCGGTGTAGGCACCATGATAGACACGCGTTCTTTCAGCGGAGCGAATCTTGGATTGGTAAGCTTGACCATTTCAGAAGCAAGCATCAATGCTCTTTATATGTTCCAGGCAGGAGATAAGGTCAGCTTTGGACTTACAGGCACCTCAGCATTGGAACTTGGATTATTAGGTTCAAGTACGGCCGCGTTCTCCATCTATAAAGTTTCTAACTAAAAAGGACATTTAAGTTAACCATTTCACACAAGTCAATCCATCATACCGTGTATGATGGATTAACTTGTTTAAAGACCTTTGTCAACATTTGACTATATTTGATCAAACAAACATAAAATGGCATATTCCTTTTTCGTCATACTGATCATTATGATCATTATTATTTTTAATCATTTAAATAATAAGATCCGGAAGCTGGAAGATGAAATTTCTGAGCTCAACAAAAAAATAACGGATGGATCACAAGTTGAAAAGAAAGGAATACAAGAGCTGGAAGAACAGCCGCAAGCGCCTTTTAATGCTCGGCCTGAACCCAAATCTTATTTTGAAGATGAGCCGGGTCCTGATAAGCCCCTCAAAGACCGGGTCTCCCCTGTTCTGGATTTTTTAAAACAGAACGCCTTAACCATCATAGGCATCTTCACGCTTGTTCTGGGAATAAGCTATTTCGTAAAATATGCCATTGATAAGAACTGGATCGGCGAAACGGGCAGAGTGGGAATCGGAGTTTTAACCGGGGCTGCCATCATGGCGGTCGGCTACTTTCTCAAAAGGAATTATACAGTTTTTTCTTCCATCCTTACGGGAGGCGGGATAGCGGTTTTATATTTTACAATCACTATCGCATTCCGGGAATATCATCTGTTCTCACAAAATCTGGCTTTTTCCATTACCTGCCTTATTACTCTCATTTCCATTGCGCTTTCTTACTGGTATAAAAGTGAGGTCCTGATCATTTTCTCATTATTCGGAGGATTCCTGGCCCCCTTGATGGTAAGCACCGGACAGAGCAATTACCTGTTTCTTTTCAGCTATTTGACCGTCTTAAATACCGGAATGCTGGCCATTGTTTTTCTTAAGCACTGGAAAAGCATTGGCTGGGTTGCTTTTATTTTCACCAATGCTTATCTCTTTTACTGGACAGCAGAAAAAACTGATATCCTGAGCGTTTATTTTTACATGGTCACCTATATAATCTTCTATGCCTTTGCATTACAGAATTATAGCAGAAATAATCTTTTGTCATCTTCTGACATCTTAATGCTGGTTCTTATAAATTTCAGCAGCATCCTGGGTCTGGTGTATACTTTTAATAAGCTACATTATGAGCCTGTGATCATATTTCCCGTGATTTTCGCGGTATTGAACGGCTTATTGCTCGGAAGGGAATACAGGAAGGAAAGCTTCGGAGCTGATTATTCAGTATTTACCGGGATAACGATAAGCCTGATTACCATAGCCGTTGCATTACAGTTTAAAACGCATCTGGTAACAAGTGTCTGGGCTATTGAAGCTACCTTATTGCTATTTATCTGGAAAAAAAACGGGCATACTATCTTTAAAAGGGCTTTTTATATCCTGTTTCCCCTGGCTGTTGCCGCTCAGATGATCACATGGAGCCAATACCTCCATGCTAAAGACCTCAGCATTATTTTTAACCCGGTATTCCTTACAAGTACAGTAATGGCCGTTACCATCTTCATCAATTTATTTTTATTAAGAAAACTATCTGACAACCGTCAATCTGAGCCCGGCTTTTTTGAGAATACTTTTACCGTGCTCAGCTATGGGGTCATCTATATTGCCTTATTACTGGAGATCACCTATCATCTTTCGGAAAGGCCTTTAACGGTGATCGCCTGCATTGGAACATTGTTTACGGTCTACTATATTTTCATTTTATTGCTGTTCCGTAAGGTATTGAATATCGGCGGATATATTGAAACAGGGCTTTTTTACACTTTTTCAGCATTAATCATCTGCCATACCTCCCTGGCCGGTTCTGAAACTATAAACGACATCCTGGAAAGGAAAGTCCGGGGAGATTTTTATGGCATATATCTGCTCTACCTCATTCCCTTTATCTATTTCAATGTAAGGATGTTTTCAAAAACTGACTTTTTTAAGAAACCGTTCTCTTACTGGATATTTTGTTCTGTGTGGGTGGTCACTTTAAGTTTTGAGCTTTATCATCTGTATATTCTCGGAAACGTTCAGCATATAGCCGAGATCGGTAAATACCAAAAGCATTTTAGTATTTTATTTTTGCCTGTAATCTGGGCCATTCTCGCAAGTGTTTTCATCTATACCGGTATCAGAAAGAATATTCCGGAGCTCAATAAAACCGGCTTTACCCTTGTAGGCATCACGGTTTTAAAATTATACGCTTATGATGTATGGCAGATGGATAATATTTCAAGAATCATCGCATTTACTGTCCTGGGGATTATTCTGCTATTAAGCTCTTTTTTATTCCAGAGGCTGAAAAGGATTATTAAAACCCTTGTTGAACGCAATGACGACAGCAATTCAAAATCTTAATAATTTTGTCTATTTATAAATATTTTTTTAACCCCTAATAAATTTTAGTTCATATTTTATAAAAAATAATTATATTTATCAAGTTTTTAACAGTTACTTATTCTAATAGATATGAAAAAAATATTCTATTCTCTTCTGGTATTTTCTTCGGCAACATTGTTTGCGCAGAAGAATACTACAACAAAATTTGCGGTTGCCAATGATATCGTTGGTACAGTAGATATGTTCAACAACAAAAAAAACATCATACAAAGTATGAATGTATATAAAACACCAGCCAATCTGCCTCAGAATCTGAAGAAATACAGCTATC
The DNA here is from genome assembly GCF_041361455.1 of Chryseobacterium gossypii. NCBI lineage: Bacteria > Pseudomonadati > Bacteroidota > Flavobacteriia > Flavobacteriales > Weeksellaceae > Chryseobacterium > Chryseobacterium gossypii. The sequence goes on from NZ_JBGCUR010000020.1 coordinate 28,287, forward strand.
TGGCAGAAAACGGGATCGTTGAATTTAAAATTAAAAACGGTTATGAGAACTTAGACAGGATATCTCTGGCACAGCTGAACGAGCAGCAAAATATCGCAAAGGAAACTCCCGTTTTTATTGACGGCTATGAATTCACCGATACGGATACAAAAGTTTTTGGCGATATCCTGACAAAAATGGAAGTAAAGGACAATGCAGGAAAAAAGACCTTGTTCATAAAAACCAAATAGAACAATTTTCCAGATATATTTTTAGAAGGATGCTCACACGAGTGTCCTTTTTCAGTATTTATTGTTCCATTTTTTCTTCAGCTCGTCATAAATCTTCTTCTCTGTGGAATTATTTCCCGGCTCGTACAGCTTCACATCCCGGATCTCCGGCGGAAGAAAATCCTGATCTACAAAATTCCCTTCATATGAATGTGCATATTTATAATCTTTTCCGTAGTTCAGATCTTTCATCAGCTTGGTAGGCGCATTCCTCAGATGGAGCGGAACAGGAAGGTTACCTGTTCGCTTTACCAAATCCAGGGCGTCATTGATAGCCATATAAGTTGAATTGCTTTTCGGTGAAACAGCCAGGTAAACAGCCGTTTCGCTTAAAATGATCCTTGCTTCGGGGTTTCCGATCACATTAACCGCCTGGAAACAATTGTTGGCCATCACTAAAGCATTGGGATTAGCGAGGCCGATATCTTCCGCTGCAAGAATAAGCATCCTTCTTGCAATAAATTTAATATCTTCTCCTCCTGCAATCATCCTCGCCAGCCAATAGACCGTACCGTTGGGATCACTTCCCCGCATGGATTTAATAAAGGCTGAAATAATATCATAGTGCTGCTCGCCATTCTTATCATAAAGCGCCATGGTTTCCTGCAAGACCTCCAGCACATCCTCATTGCTGATCTCCTTCTTTTCCGTATTTTTATACTGGTTAAGCACCAGCTCCACGGAATTGATCAGCTTTCTTGCATCTCCCCCGGAATATTGAATGAAAGCTTCCTTTTCACGGATCTTGAATTTTGTTTTTTCATCCTTGTTATACCTTTCGGAAGCTATATCTATCAGCTCCTCCAGCTTTTCATAGCTCAATGCCTTTAAAATATATACCTGGCTCCTGGAAAGCAGCGCCGAAACTACTTCAAAGCTTGGATTTTCTGTTGTTGCCCCGATCAAAACGATCCATCCTTTTTCAACAGCATGAAGCAATGAGTCCTGCTGTGATTTATTGAAACGGTGGATCTCATCAATAAATAAGATCGGGGATTTTCCTGAGAACAGGTTTTGTTTTTTAGCATCTTCAATTACGTCCCGTACATCTTTTACCCCTGAGGAAACTGCAGAGAGCTTATAGAATTTCCTTCCCGATTGCTCAGAGATAATCTCGGCCAGCGTAGTTTTTCCGGTTCCCGGCGGCCCCCAAAAGATCAGGGAATTGAGAGTATTGTTCTCCAGCATCTTCCTTATGGTCCCCTTTTCTCCGGTAAGATGTTCCTGCCCAAGAACATCGTCCAATGTTTTGGGTCTTAACTTTTCTGCTAATGGAATATTTTGGCTCAAGATATTTAATTTTTGTGCAAGTACTTCAGAGATTATGCCGCTGAAACTTCTAACAAATTTAAACTAATTTTAATTTTTTTACCCTATTTTTGCATTGTTTTGAAACTCACCTTCAATAAAATCATTACTTTTCCTTTGGTAATTTTAATCAAATTTTACCAATGGTTTATCTCGCCCCTGCTTCCCAAAAACTGCCGCTATGAGCCCACCTGTTCCCATTATATGGTGAAAGCTTTACAGGTTCACGGCATTTTTAAAGGTTTATGGCTCGGGCTGAAAAGAATTGCAAGGTGCCATCCGTGGGGAGGCAGCGGATATGACCCTGTTCCACCCAAAAAGTAAAACCAGTAAATAACTATTAAAAAAATAGAGATGAGTAATATTTTTTTCAGAATTTACCTCGTATTATTTGCATTCATCACCCAATGCTTTTTTGCCCAGGATTATCCTGACGGATTATCTGACGGAACCTTAAAGGTAAATTCAGCCGAAATTCCCGTAAAGATTTATGCGACTACAGAGATCGATGAGCTTAACGGCTTTGCCGGCAGAAGCATCAATAATAATGTGCTGGTAATTCTGAATGAATCGAATTTTGATCCTGCCTATTTTGATTTCAGTGCCACCATCTTAGGTAAATTCAAAAGTGACAATTACCAGTTTTTTGATAAAAAATTCAGGTTAATTGACGTACCGGTTACCAGAGAGAATATTGAGACCTTCAAATATGCGGTAAAAACAGATAAGCCGATTGCAGGCTCCGACGAGGTTCGGCTGGAAACACCATTTAAGATATGGGATCCGGCCAAAGGGATTCAGCTGGGACCAATCACACTTCATTTTTATAGCCTGATGTTTATTTTTGCTTTTGGATTCGGCTATATACTGATGTCCAGAATCTTTAAAATCGATAATGTCAACCAGAAATACCTTGAGCCACTTTTCACCTGGACCCTGATCGGCACCATTCTGGGAGCAAGATTAGGGCATGTCATCTTTTACCAGCCTGAATTGTTCAAAGAAGATTTCTGGAGTGTGTTTCTACCGATCAGCACCAAAAATGGCTTAAAGTTTACAGGCTTTTCAGGACTGGCAAGCCACGGAGCAACCATTGCACTGATTTTTACCACATTGTATTATTCATTTAAAATCATCAGAAAAAACCCTTTCTGGGTATATGACAGACTGGGAATCGTCATTTCTCTCGGAGGAGCCTTTGTAAGAATGGGTAATTTTTTCAATTCCGAGATTATCGGAAAGCCTGTTGATCCCACTTCTCCATTTGCGATGCTTTTTCCACAGCAGAGCAGTGAATATGGCGTAACCGTACCACGCTATCCTACACAATTATTTGAAGCGTTCGGATATGTCTGTTTATTTGTCCTGTTATGGATCTTATACAGGAAAACCAATAAGAAATACCAGCAGGGCTGGCTGTTCGGGCTGTTTTTTATTATTCTCTGGGCGATCAGGTTCTTTGTAGAGTTCCTTAAAATGCCTCAGGGTGATGAATTTATCCAGCTGGGCTCTCTGAATACGGGGCAGGTACTTTCCATACCTTTTATGATTGCCGGAGTTATTATTATGATAGTATCCAAGAGGTTTACAATTACCCAGGCTGAAAACGAAAAGCCTGAATAGTTTTAATTGCTAACGATAAATAAAAAGCAGGTTTGCGGATTCGGCAGACCTGCTTTTTATTTATCATCATTCCATCGGTATCTGGATTTATCCTAGAGCTTAACCTGGGTTTTCCTGTTCAGCTCATTGAACACATTTCCAAATTCATTGATGACATCAGTAGGCAGCATTGATTCTTCAGAATACTTTGCCGCCGCATAATCAGCTGCCCTGCCATGAAGCCAGACCCCTAAGATGGCAGTATTCTCTTCAGAATATCCCTGTGCCAGGAGAGAGGTAAGGATTCCGGTTAAAATATCCCCGCTTCCGCCTTTTGCAAGACCTGCATTTCCTGTCACATTGTAATACACCTTTCCTTCAGGGGTAATGATCTGTGTATGATGGTCCTTCAGCACAATATATATCTGGTATCCCCGTGATTTTTCCCGGGCCCGTTCCAGCCGTTCAAAAGAATTACCGGTTTCCCCGAATAGTCTTTCAAACTCTTTGGGGTGAGGGGTTATAATGGATTTTTGGGGGATCAGCTTCAAATTATTCTCATCAGCGGAAATGATATTTAACGCATCCGCATCAAGGATTAAAGGTTTGGAATAGCTTTTCAGAAACTTTAGAAGATTTTTTTCTGACTCCGCATCTTTTCCGAGGCCCGGACCGATCCCACAAACGGAACTTTCATCAATTTCAAAATTATGAATGTATTGTTCACCTCCTTCTATAAACATGGCTTCAGGACAGGATATCTGCAATATTTCATAGCCACATTTCGGTGCCAGTGTAAATGTAAGCCCTGCGCCGGTTTTTAAAGCTGACCGCGTTGAAAGTACCGCCGCTCCCATTTTCCCGTAGCTTCCGGCAGCTATGGTAACCTTTCCAAAGGTTCCTTTATGTGAAAATTCCTGTCTTGGCCTGAAAATATCTGTTATAATGGCTTCATCGATCACAAAATCATCCGTACCGGCCTCCTCAATGTATTCCTTATCCAGATCAATATCTAAAATAACAACTTTTCCGGTGTATTTCCCTGTTTCGGAGTGGAGAAAGCTTTTTTTCCAGAACTGGAAGCTTAACGTATAATCCGCCTTAAAAATTGTAGCGTCTCCCGGGGTAATATGATCTGCGAAAAGTCCTGAAGGGGTATCAATGGAAATTTTAATATTGTTTTTTAAATTGAGCTGATCAACCAGGTTTTTATATTCCCCTTCCAGAGCCCGTGATAATCCGGTTCCGAAAAGCGCATCGATAATAATGGTTTTATTATCAAAATGGTAATGGTCCGCATCTTTATATTCTTTTACGGAGATCCCGGAAATACCTTTCAGTCTTTTAAGATTTATCGTGGCATCTTCGGAAAACCCGGCTTTGGAATCACTGATAAACACATCCACATCAAAGCCTTTCAGGTATAGCATCCTTGCAATGGCCAGCCCGTCCCCGCCGTTATTTCCGTTACCGCAAAAAACAGCTGTATTTTTATGATTTTTGCAATGTTCGGCAATCCAGTTCACACATGCCTGTGCAGCCCTTTCCATAAGCTGTACCGATGATACCGGCTCATTGATGATGGTAAAGGTGTCACATTCACGGATCTGTTTGGCTGTAAAAACTTTCATGGTTGTTCAGTTATAAAATACTCTTTCTAAATTACAAAAGAATTTTAAAATAATTATGATCACGATTTGTATAAGTAGACATTTATATTTATTTCCGAAAAATGAGGAAATGTCTGAAAGTTTTCATATTTTTAACACAAAACAGAAAAAATATAAATTATGGGATTTGTAAAAGAATTTAAAGAATTTGCATTTAAAGGCAATGTGATTGATCTTGCAGTGGGTGTAATCATAGGGGCAGCCTTCGGAAAGATTGTTACCTCTCTGGTAGAGGATGTAATCACCCCATTACTATTAAATCCGGCATTGAAAGCTGCGGGAGCGGAAAACATTTCAAAACTTTCCTGGCATGGGGTTACTTATGGTAATTTCCTTTCGGCCGTGATCAGTTTCTTATGTATAGCTTTGGTACTTTTCTGGCTTATTAAAGGAGCAAACAAACTTATGAAAAAAGAAGAGGCTGCTCCGGCAGGGCCTACGGATGACCAAAAGCTGTTAATGGAGATCAGGGATATTCTGAAAAATAAAAATAATATATAATCCGGATTAAAAAACACCTCGGTTCTGAGGTGTTTTTTATTATCGTCCTATCATTTTTCATTAATGAATCTGCAGGATACTGGCGATCTGCTCAGCCAGGGAAATCCCGATTCTATCCTGGGCTTCCAGCGTAGATGCCCCCGTATGCGGAGTAAGTGAAATCTTCGGATGGTTTAAGATCGCTTTAGACGGTACAGGCTCATTGATAAAAACATCGAGACCCGCGAATTTCACTTTTCCGGAATCCAAAGCCTCAATCAAGGCGGTCTCATCAATAACCCCGCCTCTGGAACAATTGATCACTGCTACCCCATCCTTCATCATCTCAAATTCTTTTTTTCCGATCATATAACCTTCTTTCTGAGCGGGAACATGAAGGGTAATAAAATCCGAATGCTTCAAAACATCCTGCAAAGGTTCTGTTTCTATATCTACATTGATAAACTGATTGTTATAGAATTTCACTTTGATGCTTGCCCTGCCCACATTATTATCCGCTGCAATTACCCTCATGCCAAGTCCCAGAGCTACCCTGGCCACTTCCTGCCCGATCCTTCCCATACCGATGATCCCGATAGTTTTTCCTCTTAGTTCAATACCTTCTGCATAGGCTTTCTTAAGGCCTGCAAATTCCGTATCTCCTACCAAAGGCATTTTTCTGTTGGAATCCTGTAAAAATCTTGCTCCTGAAAAAAGATGGGCAAATACCAGCTCTGCCACGGATTCTGATGAGGCTGAAGGGGTATTGATCACGTGAATGCCCTTCTCTCTGGCATAGTCAACATCTATATTGTCCATACCTACCCCGCCTCTGCCTATAATTTCAAGGGACGGGCAATTATCTATAATATCCTTCCTTACCTGTGTTGCGCTGCGTACCAGCAAGGTACGGATCTTATGTTCATTGATATAGTCTGCTAAAAATTCCTGCGGAACTTTTGTAGTGATTACTTCAAAACCTTTCTCAGTTAATGCGTCAATTCCAGATTGATCCAGTCCGTCGTTTGCTAAAACTTTCATAAATGCCTGTGTATATTTTTAAACATAGAAGATTCAAAACCAGAATCGCCTATATTATCGTTAATTTAAATTTTTCAATAACTAGTCTTCTTTAAAAACTTCAATGGTAACCTGCTTTTCTACCAGATCGGTAAATTTCCCTTTATATCTTGTAGCCCGCACAAGATGGTTGTCTATCCAATGATAGTTTCCACCTCTCGGTTTGCCGCATAGAACGCTGTGGTATTTGAAACCATGCTTGTCAAGCCAGTCGATTGTAATCTGTTTTAAATTCTCGGTCCTCGAAGTAAAAAAGCAGATCTGATGCCCTTCATCATACCATTTGTTGATTGTTTCCAAAGCGTCAGGATAAGGTTCACAGGTAATCATTCTTTCAGGTTCTTCATTAGGGATATCATCTGTTATGGTTCCGTCAATATCTATCAGGTAATTCTTTATTCCATCCTTAAGAATCGGGCTTATATGATCTTTGTATTCTAATTCCATCACTAAAATTTAATACAAAGTTATGGCTTTTCTATCTAAAAGTAATGTCAAACTTGTTTTATATTAATTTATTACATCAAATATTACTATTCATAGAATAAAATAAACAAAATGCTACGATTTAATTAATTATAGTTAAAATTTTTCTTAAATTTTACCTGTGAGCAAAAAACAATACATAAAAATAGATCAACAACCATAAACTCACACATAACTTATAACTCATATATACAAATTATTTCCAAAATACATTTATTAGGCTTACATTTGTAGGAATGGAAGAATTCGTAGTTTTAGTAAATTCTGAGGATGAAGTCCTGGGCCTGATGGAAAAGCAGCAGGCTCATATCAATGGCCTTTTGCACCGTGCTTTTTCCGTATTTTTGTTCAACAGTAAGGGTGAAATGCTTTTACAGAAAAGAGCCACAGGAAAGTACCATTCCCCTAATCAATGGACCAATGCCGTATGCTCGCATCCCAGAATGGGTGAGACCTATCTGGAAGGGGCAAAACGCAGGGTAAAGGAAGAATTAGGCATTGAGGTCGAACTTTCAGAAAAGTTCGATTTCATTTATAAGGCCGATGTGGGCGGCGGGCTCTGGGAACACGAGCTTGATCATGTATTCACCGGAGTTTACGAAGATGAATTTGCTTTGAATAAGGATGAGGTGGAAGAAATACGGTATATCTCCATGGAGGACCTGGATAAGGAAATCACAGAAAACCCCGGGAATTTCACAGAATGGTTCAAAATCATCCTGGAAGAGTATAAACATCATTTTTAAGTAATGAAGAAACTTATTACAGTATTATTTTTAGGAGGAAGCCTGGCCTTTGCACAGACTGTTCCTACAAAAACCTATGATAGCCCCAACTACTCCATCAGTCTGCCGGAGGGCTGGAAAGTTACCAACGACAGCGAGATCATCAATATTTTCCCGGATAATGAGATCGGGGCCATTACCATTTCGGAATACCATGATCTGGATCTTCCGGAAACCGAAACCAAAAAATTCATCCTTGCCCTTTTTAAATCTGATGATGATGAAAAGAAAATAAAAAGCAGAAACGGCAAAAAGGGATATACAGAATATTCTTATGAGTATTTTGATGAAAAAAATAAGCTTTTCTGGATCACCAGGGTTTTCCAGAAGGACAAAAATCTATACCTGATCTCCATTAATTGTGAACAGCAATACTGGAACGGAAACTACATGAAACTTTTTAACGAATCTTTTAACAGTTTTAAAATAAAGAAATAATAAATATGAAGAAAACGGCTTTGTACGATAAACATGTTTCTCTGGGAGCTAAGATCGTACCTTTCGCAGGTTTTGAGATGCCTGTACAATATTCGGGAGTAACTGAAGAGCATTTTGCAGTAAGAGAAAAGGCAGGGTTATTCGATGTTTCCCACATGGGACAGTTTTTTATTGAAGGTCCGGGATCCAGAGAGCTTCTGCAACTGGTAACCACCAATAACATAGATGTTCTGGAAAACGGAAAAGCCCAATACTCCTGCCTTCCTAATGAAAACGGAGGAATTGTGGATGATCTTATCGTTTACAAAATGGAAGACAACAAGTATTTTGTAGTGGTAAATGCTTCAAATATCGACAAAGACTGGAATCATATTTCAAAATACAATTCTTTCGGAGCCAAGATGACCAATGCCTCAGATGACATGTCTTTATTGGCCATTCAGGGGCCAAAAGCCACAGAGATCCTTCAGAAGCTTACGGATACCAATCTGTCTGAGATTCCCTATTACAACTTCACCGTAGGAACAGTAGCCGGAGTGAATGACGTCATCATTTCCAATACCGGATATACCGGCAGCGGCGGTTTTGAAATTTATTTTAAAAACGGTGACGCTGAGAAACTCTGGGATGAAGTGATAAAGGCCGGAGAACCGGAAGGGCTCATCCCTTGTGGTCTGGCAGCCAGAGATACCTTAAGACTGGAAAAAGGCTTCTGCCTGTATGGAAATGATATTGATGATACCACCTCTCCTATTGAAGCCGGCTTAGGATGGATCACCAAATTTGATAAAGAGTTTATTTCTAAAGAAACCTTCGCTAAACAGAAAGAAGAAGGTGTTACCAGAAAATTAGTTGGCTTTGAATTACAGGACAAAGGTGTTCCGAGACATGATTATCCGGTTGTAGATGCTGAAGGCAACGTAATTGGAAAGGTGACCTCAGGAACGCAGTCTCCTATGAAAAAAATAGGATTAGGGCTTGCGTATGTTGATAAGCCGCATTTCAAGTTAGGTTCAGAGATTTTTATTCAGGTAAGGAATAAGAATATTCCTGCCAAAGTGGTAAAAATTCCTTTTGTATAGGAGAAAAAATAATATATTATAAAATAGGAGAAGCGGCCTTCGGCCGCTTCTCCTATTTTATTGTTATCTGTCTTGCAGATTGCCGGGTATTTTCTTTTTTAGGTATCTGGATTTTAAGAATTCCGTTCTGATAGTCAGCCTCTATATTTTGGTCATCCACACTATCCGGCAGGGTAAAGGACCTGTTGAAAGACCGGTAGTTAAACTCCCTTCTCGTATAATTTCCTTTCTCATCCTTATCCTCATGCTCCGTTTTGCTTTCAGAAGAAATTCTAAGTAAATTTCCGTGCAATTCTATTTTGAAATCTTCTTTATTCACACCCGGGGCTGCCACTTCAATCTCATACCTGTCCTCCGTCTCTTTTACATTTACAGAAGGCAGGGTATCCTCAAACTTTCCAAAGTTTTTGTCAGACCAATCAAATAAATCCGTATTGAAAAAGCTATTCAGTAAATATGGATTTCTCCTTATTAAATTTGACATAACTTTAAATTTTGGGTTAAACATTCAGTGAATTACAGTCAAAATACATCAAAAGAAATACCAATACCCTCTAAAAGCTTTGTTAAAATTTTAGTACACAGATAGTTAAGATGGGTCTACACCAAAAAAGGCTTTAAGGTTTTCTATGTTCTTTTTGTCATTTCCTACAAAAATTTCGTGGTCTGTTAAGAAAACAGGCCTCTTTAAGAAGGTATAATGATCGAGCAACAATTTTTTAAAATCCTTTTCCCCTAACGATTTCACATCGATTCCTCTTAGTTTTATCTGAGTAGACTTTTTACTGAATAAGGCCTCATAAGATTTTGTTTTTTTATACATTTCCTCGAGCTCTTCCGCAGTGACAGGTTCTTTTTTGATTTCACGCAGCTCCCAGCCTTCCAGGTCAAACTGTCCTAATATTTTCCTGCACGTGTCGCAGGTATTAAGGTAAAATGCTTTTTTCATTTATTTTTTCTTATCGCCTTCAAAAGTAGGATTTAATCTAAAATTTTGAAAATTATTGAATACCTTTATTCAAATTTTTACAAGAATGCAGAACAAGCCTATTACTTTCCAGTTTATATCAGAGCCTTCAGACGTAAATTATGGAGGAAATGTGCATGGAGGAAGTGTAATGAAATGGATTGACCAGGCCGGCTATGCCTGTGCTACCACCTGGAGCGGGAATTATTCAGTAACCGTGTATGTCGGCGGGATCCGCTTTTATGATCCCATTAAAATCGGTGAGGTGGTAAAAGTGGATGCTCAGGTGATCTATACCGGAACTTCAAGCATGCATATTGCCATCAATGTTTATTCAAGAAATCTGAAGCAACCCGATTTTGACAAAAAAACGCATTGCATTATCGTTTTTGTAGCCGTAGATGAAAACGGGAAGAAGCTTCCGGTTCCTAAATGGATCCCCGAAACCGAAGAGGAAAAGCAGCAGGAACAGTACGCGAAACGTTTAATGGAGCTGAGAACCCAGATTGAAGATGAAATGAGACCCTTTTTATGATTTTACCATGCAGAGAAGCGATTTTATTAAAATTTCATCATTGGGCTTTTTAGGCTTGTACTCCTGTGGCGTCTCTATGGCCGGAAACAGCAGGAAACCTCTCGGAATACAGCTTTATACCGTTCGTGACGCTGTTTCGGATAACCTGGAGAAGGCTTTGGAAAAGCTGGCTGCTTCAGGGTTCACCGAATTGGAAATTTATGGATATAATGGTACTTTTTTCGGGAGATCCAGGAGCGAATTTCAAAAAATTCTTAACAATACAGGTCTCAGGGTCATCAGCTCACACCACACCACAGGGATCATGGGGCTGGATAAAGGTACCCTCTTGCATGATTGGGAAAAATCAGTGGAAGATTTAAGTTTTATTGGTTCCAGATATATGGTGTGCTCTTACCTTTTCCCTGAAGAAAGAACTCCTGAGAACTACCAAAAACTGCCCGGTTTACTGGAAAGATCCGGAGAGGTAGCCAAAAGCGGGGAAATCGGGTTTGCCTATCACAACCATGACTTTGAATTTGAAAAAATGGAAGGTCATCAAAGTGTCTACGATTTTATTCTGGAAAACTCTTCTCCGGAGCATGTCAAAATGGAGCTTGATCTATACTGGATATCAAAGGCAGGCGTTGACCCGCTAAATTATTTTGAGAAACATCCCGGTCGTTTTCCGTTATGGCACGTAAAGGATATGAAAGCCGGCAACAGGGACTTTACGGAGATAGGCAATGGAACTATTGATTTCAAAAGGATTTTTGGGGCAAAGGAAAAGGCGGGACTTAAATATTGGTTTTTGGAGCAGGACTCCAGTGATAAAGATATTTTTGAAAGCATCGCGATCAGCAAAAAATATATTTTGGATCATTCTTATTTCAAATAAGCTAAAAATCAAAAACGTTAATTATGAAATTTTTTTTAAACCTTATATGCCTGCTGATCATGGTTCCTTTGAGTTCCCAAACCCACAGATTTATTTATGAACTTCAACTAAAGATGGACTCTACGGAATCTGATTATCAAAAATTTTATATGAATCTGGATATCAATTCCAAAGATGTAAAGTTCTACGGACGTAATCTCCTCATAGCCGATTCTCTTAATAAAAAATTCGGGAATATGGATAATAAGCATGTTGATATGACCGGACAGATCGTAAAAAGAAAGATAAATACATCTGAAAATGACAACTTTATCAATATTAAATTTGGGTATTATTCTTTTAAAACCAATGATAAGATTACCTGGCACATCTCCAATGAGACCAAGCAGGTGCAGAATTATACATTGCAAAAAGCGACAGCAAAGTTTGGTGGAAGAAACTGGGTAGCATGGTTCAGTAAGGATATTCCTTTTAATGAAGGGCCTTTTAAATTTTCCGGTTTACCGGGACTGGTTTTTGAAATCTCCGATACCAATAAGAACTTCATCTATCATCTTATAAAAAGTCAGGAACTTCCGGAAATTTATCCTACTGATGATTTTCTTGAATCCAATTTCGGGAATAAAGCCATTCCTATTAATGAAAAACAAAAACAAAAGCTTTTATTAGAGTTTTATAATGACCCTTTTTCATTTGAGAGAACTAATTTCAGCAAAACAAACAACAATTTGAATATAAACATCGGAGGAAAGGAAATACATAGCATTGATGAACTTAATGCACAGGTAAAAAGCATGCAGGAGATCATAAGAAAGTATAATAATCCTATTGAAATAGATAAAGCAATCCATTACAAAAATTAAAAATAATAACTATATTTGCAGCATAAAGGAAATGGTGTTCTTCCTTACCCAACCGCTTTACAAAAGCTGATGACGCCTGATTAAGAGATTATTAATATTAATTGATCAGGATTGTTATGTCTAAAAAACCACGAACCTTAAACCACCAGGCAAGATTTCATACCCGATTTTTCTTCAGGAAATATCCGGCATTGCCTTATATCATCAAATGGCTTGGCATCAGTATCGTAATCGGGGTCCTGACAGGAAATGCCTCTGCAGGCTTTCTGCGATCACTGCAATGGGCTACCGATTTCCGTGAAAGCCATATATGGCTGATTGCATTTTTGCCTGCGGCCGGATTCTTAATTGGGCTGTTATACTATCATTCAGGAAAAGAGGTTGAAGCCGGAAATAACCTGCTGATCGACAGCATCCACGATCCTAAAGAAATCATCCCTTTCAGAATGGCTCCCCTGGTCTATTTGGGAACCATTGTCACCCATTTTTTCGGAGGGTCTGCGGGCCGTGAAGGAACTGCTCTTCAAATGGCAGGGGCTATTGCCGACCAATTCAGCAGACCTTTTAAACTGAATAAGGAAGAAAGGAGAATATTAATCATCTCAGCAATTGCTGCGGGCTTTGGCTCGGTTTTCGGTACTCCTCTTGCCGGTGCCGTTTTCGGGCTCGAGGTTTTTCTTATTGGCAGGATCCGTTATAACGCTCTTTTTCCTGCGTTTGCCTCATCCATATTAGCGGACTGGGTTACCGGTCTCTGGAATGTCCAGCATATCCATTATCATATTAGCATTATTCCAAAGCTTGAACTGCTGCCGGTATTATACAGCATCCTGGCGGGTACTGTCTTTGGCATCTGCGCAGCTGCCTTCAGTAAAGGTATCCGTTGGGCGGGCACTATTTTTAAATCGAAAGTCCAATACCCTCCTTTACGCCCCGTTGCCGGAGGAATCATCATTGCCATGGCCGTTCTCATTACGGGGACAACAAGATATATCGGTTTAGGCATTCCGGTTATCGTAGAATCTTTTGAGCAGCAGCTTCCTTTATATGATTTTGCCCTGAAAATGATATTCACTATTGTTACGTTATCCGCCGGGTTCAAGGGTGGAGAAGTGACTCCCCTGTTTTTTATCGGAGCAACCCTGGGAAGTGCTTTATCTCTGCTGATCCCGCTTCCGTTCAGTCTATTGGCAGGGATGGGGTTTGTGGCGGTTTTTGCAGGGGCCACCAATACTCCTTTGGCCTGTATACTGATGGGAATCGAGCTGTTCGGGGCAGATTGCGGGGTTTATATCGCTATTGCCTGTATTGTTTCTTATCTGCTCTCCGGGCACAGCAGCATTTATACCGGACAGAGGATCGGAGAAGCAAAGCACCGGCGGTACATCAATCATCAGGATAAAAAAGTTTCTGATCTATAAGAGTATGTCAGATATATAAATGCATAAAAGCCAGTATTTTAACACTTATCTCATCACAACTCATAACTTACAACTTACCCCGTAACCCATTTAAAAATTTCATTAAGTTTGTTCCACTAATTCAGATTAGCATATGTTCGATTACAGATTAAAAGTATTTTACACGGTAGCCTCGAGAATGAGCTTTACAAAAGCATCCGGGGAGCTGAATATTTCTCAGCCGGCCGTAACGAAACATATCAGGGAAATTGAAGATCAGCTTCGCACCAAGTTATTCGACAGGAAAGGTTCTTCCATCCAGCTTACACCGAGTGGAAAAATCTTATACGGATATGCAGAAAAGATCCGGAACATTTACCGTGACCTGGAGTTCGAAATCAGCCAGCTTAACCAGCAGCATCAAGGAAAGCTGATCATAGGGGCCAGTACTACGGTCGCTCAATATATTCTGCCTGAAATCCTTGCCGGGTTCAATACCTATTATAAAGATATCAGGATAGAACTGCTAACCTATAATACAGAAACCATTTCAGCGCTGCTGAAGGAGGGAAAAATTGATCTGGGCATTATAGAGGGAGAATCCCGGTCTTCCTTATTTGATTACCGCCCTTTTAAAGCTGATGAAATCGTACTTGTTGCCAAAGCTGATCATGCTTTAACGAGTAAATCCTTAAGCCTCAAGGATCTATATGGCCTGAATTTTATTTTCAGGGAACAGGGTTCCGGTACTCTGGAATTTATTCAGAACCGACTAAAGGAAAAAGGAATCAGTATTGATGAATTAAATATTGAAATGCAGCTTGGCAGCAGTGAAGGTATTAAGAATTATCTTTTACATTCCGACTGCGTGGCATTCCTGTCGATCAGCACCGTTATAAATGAACTGAAGAACAACAGTTTAAGCATTATTGATATTAAAAACTTCAGCATTGAACGGAATTTTCATTTTATCCTTCCAAAGGGCGAACAGTCTGAACTTATCCGGCTTTTCCTAAGGTTTCTCAATTATAACTAAATGTTATTTCATATAACAAAATATGATTTATTTTGTTATAATAATTTATGGAATTTTGAATCATCATTTCAAAGTTCTACAATATGAAACATTTTAACCGGAAGGAAACTTTCCAAAAATCTATTTTTATTTTACTGGCTATAGTTTGCCTTACTCCGCTGGTAAGTTCACCGGTCGCCTTAGCTTTAGGTTTCGTCCTGGCAATTTTTACAGGAAACCCATTTGAAAAATACCTGCACCGGTATATTCATCTCCTGCTTCAGATTTCAATAGTGGGATTGGGCTTCGGACTGCAACTGAATGAAGCGCTCCATGCCGGCAGGTCAGGTTTCATCCTGACGATACTCAGCATTACCACCGTAATGATCACCGGATATTTTTCAGGAAAGCTCCTGAAGCTTGAAAAACCGCTGTCCTACCTGATCTCAGTGGGAACCGCCATTTGCGGCGGAAGCGCCATCGCCGCAACATCTCCCATTATTAAGCCTGATACCAGACAAATCTCCCTGGCTTTAGCCATTATTTTTACTTTAAACTCTGTAGCCTTATTTGTTTACCCCGTTATCGGGCATATGCTGAATCTTTCACAGGAGCAATTCGGATTGTGGTGTGCCGTAGGGATTCATGATACAAGCTCGGTAGTAGGAGCGGCAGCAAAATACGGGAATGAAGCGCTGAAAACCGCTACAACGGTAAAATTGGCCCGGGCTCTGTGGATCATCCCTGTCTCCGGGATTACGATGCTCATCTTTAAGAATAAGGGATCGAAGATCAGGATCCCATGGTTTATAGGATGGTTTATTCTGGCTATCCTGTTGAATACCTTTGTTCCGGGTATCAACCGCTTCAGCCCGGTAATCACTGTCTTTGCCAAATCAGGTCTGAACCTTACCCTGTTTTTTATTGGCTCTACTCTTTCGATCCGGACATTGAAGGCCATCGGCTTAAAGCCTCTTGCACTAGCAGTCTTTCTCTGGCTTACCATAAGTGCAGGAAGCCTTTTCTACATTACCCATTAAATGACAAAAACCTTTTGGATAAACAAAAGGCTTTTGCATATTAAATGTGGAAATGTTTATTTCAAAATGAAATAATTCTTCAGGTTTTAGCAAGTGATCACCTGTGGACAGGCGATATACTGTACACAATATTTAGGACCGGTTACCGCTCCTGTACAGCTGCATCCGCATAAGGACAGATCCGGGGTGGCAATTCCTCCCGTAATGTTTTTAAGGTCTGCTTTTCTTAGTTTTTTAGCGTTTTTGAAGATGTTGTTTGACATGTGAATTGGATTTTTTGGATTAAACATTATTATTTTAGTGTTCTTTCAAAGTTAAACAAATATTAATTATTCAGAGCATAATTTAATATTAAATTTTATAATTTATTTATTCTGTTATACTTAATGTTATATAAACGGGAGATTATATCCAAATATTTTTTTAAACAGTATTATTCGGTAAACTCCAGATCCCTGTTATGGGTCTCTGAAATAGTAAAAGCGGAATAAAAGGCCAGCCCGAAAACAACCGCTCCTACGATAGCCGCACTGGTAATCACTGAAAAATTGTTTTTTAAAAGATCAAAAGCCAGAATCATTACGGGCACGAGTCCTCTTACCATATTAGGAACAGTAGTGGTTGCCGTGTTCCTGATATTGGTCCCGAATTGCTCGGCTGCCAGGGTAACGAACATAGCCCAGTAGCCAGTGCCCAGCCCGAACCATACGCAAAAAATATAATATTTGGTCTCAGTATCTGTATTTCCGAAGAGCATGATCATAACCCCCACCAGGGTAAAGGCCAGCATATAAAATATGGCCATTTTCCGTGACTTCAAAGCATGGGAAATAAAGCCGCTCATCAGATCACCGATGGAGATGCCTACATAGCCCCACATTATCGCCTTCCCGGGGCTTACTTCTCTGATACCCAGTTCAGGGGCGAACTGATTGGCTAAAACTGCCAGTATCCCTATACAATACCAGGTTGGCAATCCTACCGCAATACATTTCATATATCTTATAAAACGATCCTTACGGGTAAAGAATGACAGAAAATTCCCTTTGGAGACAGACTGGTGCTCTATATTTTTATAAATCCCCGATTCTGAAACACTGATCCTTAAAAACAGCAGCATGATCCCCAGGATACCGCCAATGATATAGGAAATATTCCAGCCTCCGGCCAGCTCTACAGTAAGCTGGGCTACTACGGCTCCCATCAGGCCGAATCCGGCCACCACAGAAGTACCGATGGCCCTTAGATTCTTAGGCAGGCTTTCTGAAACCAGGGTAATGCCCGCACCTAATTCTCCGGCAAGACCGATTCCGGCAATGAACCTTAAAGCCGCATACTGATACACAAGATGGGTTTTGGGAAAATAAGGCAGGAAACCACAGGCTATATTGGCCAGGGAATACACTAAGATAGAGCCGAACAAAACGGAAAGCCGCCCCTTTTTATCCCCGAATATTCCCCAGAAAACGCCACCTATAAGTAAACCGACCATCTGACAATTAAGAATAAATGTTCCGTCTGTATCAGGATCCAGGCCTAAAGCCTTCAGGCTCGGAATCCTTACGATACCGAATAGAAGAAGGTCATAAATATCTACAAAATATCCTAAAGCGGAAATGATAACGGGAATGGAAAAAATATACTTCAGTTTAGAAGACAAAGGTAGATCGCTCATTTGGTTTTTTTAAATTTTGTTAAAAATAAAAAACCTTTCAATTTCTTGAAAGGTTTTTATAAAATATCTTATTCTATCCTCCATTTATTAGTATATGGATCGAACGGGCATTGATTTAATTTTTTCCAAGAAGAACCATTAAATTCAATGTCAGAATTGTCAAAACAAATATAGCGAAATTGACAGTCTTTACAAATAACTATACTATCATTATTGACAAACCATTTTCTTGTGAAACTATTATCTTCAATTAAGTTGTAATGCTCTTATTTTTATAATTTCCATGGGTACTTTTATGTGCAAGAAAATTTTTGAAATTTCCTTCATCATCAATACAAATTTTTCTATTTAAAGCGACATTATATTTTTGTGCCTCACAAAAAAAATCAATATTTGTAATAAATCTTTCTTTCGTTATTACATCTCTGGTTGAATTATCTATTACTTTTGAAGTAAAAACGAGCTTTTTATCTTTATAATACTTAGAATTTTTAAATTGGTCATTATTTGCTTTTTCATTTACAACACTATGGACCAATATACAGGAAATTCTATTCTCTATATCTTCTAAATATTGAATTAAAGAATCTTCAAATAAAGATTCCGGTAAAAGAATTTCAACACTTTTAATTCTGGAAAAACGAGTCACATGAACAATTTCAGACAATATTTTATCAATATTCGGATTGCAAATTCTTATCTGTATGCTTGCACAGCCTAAAGCGCCAAGTTCTTTAATGGCTGAATTGAAGTTATAATTATAATTTTTTCCAACTTCTAATATTGCATTATTTACCTTCAAAGGAGAATCCCAAGTTAAATCCAGTTCGGGAAAATTTTCAGGATTTTCAAGAAAAAATCCATAATCTATTTGGTTTAAATATTGAAAGTAACTATCTATACCGTCATTTAGATCATTATTGAAGAAATTTTTGATTTCATCTATTGTATAGCTACGAGTTTTTTTAAGAACATCGACCAGCAGATTAGGTATATTTATATATTCATTATTTTGTAAGTCTGCGATTATACTATCTTGATTACCTTGAACAATCACACAATTAGCATAAAGATTAAAATAACAGCTCATACGATATTAACTATTGGTTTATGATTATGAAAAATATCGTATATCGTAGTTTGATGGAAGCTACTTTGTGCAGAATAATGTAAATTGAACCGTTTTACTTCCTCTTTGGTATAATAGACATTTCTTATTAAGTGATAATTATTGGAAGACTTTTAAAGCTTTCTTTTGTAAAAAGCTTTGCAAATTCGTTCTTTATCATATTTATTGTGTTAAGTATTCGGCAATTTTTTTGTGGAGCTTATAATTACATGCATTTGAAACAAATCCAAACTGTCCTATTGGATTAACTTCTAAAAAAACATAGCTGTCTTTGGTCTTCACAATATCCAAAGAACCACTGTTTAAACCTATTTTTTGCATTAAAAGCCGGATACGATTTTCTAAAACAGAAGGTAATTTGTATGGAACACGTCTATTCATATTTTCTCTGTTATATCTTCTGAAATCTATACTTGTACGTTCATCTTTTTGAGAAAACATAGCCATGGAAAATAGCTCACCATCAAGATAAAAAGTTCTGACTTCATAAATCTTTTCTAACTTTTCCTGAAAATGGGCGACAAAAAAATGATCCGGTAATTCATTAATAAAGTTTATTTCAATTTTCTCTGTATAAGTTGCATAAGTGGAATACGTTTCTTTTATATCACACAACAGCATATCATGCATTTTAGAAATTACCTCACCATTGCATTTATAGAAAAAGTTAATAAGCTTGGATTTACTGTTTGTTAATATAGACTTTGGAATTTCTATTCCGAGCTCTTTTGCTATCCTTAAAACTTCAAATTTATTGACATCATATTTTAAAGAATCTCCTAAAGCCGTTTCTGCTTTATACTTATAGGTTATATCATAAGAATTTATGTTTTCGAGTTCTCTATTACCGCTTTGAATCAATCTTGATTCTAAGTTTGAATTATTATT
Source organism: Chryseobacterium gossypii (assembly GCF_041361455.1). Classification (NCBI taxonomy): domain Bacteria; kingdom Pseudomonadati; phylum Bacteroidota; class Flavobacteriia; order Flavobacteriales; family Weeksellaceae; genus Chryseobacterium; species Chryseobacterium gossypii. Next base: position 47,876 of record NZ_JBGCUR010000020.1, read on the forward strand.
CTTTTCCGAAAACAGACTTTCCGGAATCATTCTGATTGGTAATGGCTTCCTGCCAGGTCTTCAATACCATATTGATTTTACCGGAATACTTTCATTAATATCAATGTGGTAATCTTCATCCTTTGGCATTGCAAAATAATCGGTGTTTACTCTTTTTATTTCGCCACTATACAAAGCAGAAATCCAGTCAATGTCCAGATTGCTCGTAATATCATTACCTTCTGTATAAATAACTATCATTTCTTACGCATTACATTGTTTATTGAATCCATGCTTCTAATATAATCTTCAACAGGTCCTAAACCCATAAATTTTCTTCTCGTGTTAACATTCGCTGAGTCAATAAGGTTATTGATATATGTTTTACCATTTTTATCTGTTGAATATTGTGACCCATAGATTTGTTTTCTATTATTATTAATTTCGATCCTATCAATTAAATAAGCCAACTGGCTTTTATCAGCATTTCCTTTTTTTGCAGCTTCCTTCATTATGGGTAAATACTTTTCCATGGTTGATAATTTGTCGGCATGCTGAATAACTATAAATAAGGCAGTATTTGCGTCATTCCCGATTTTATCTTTTCCCAGCCATCCTAAACTGTCGATAATTTTTGTTACAATTTGAATATTCTTTCTGTCTAATGGACTTTGTTTTGTCCAGTCAATAACTATTTGTTGTCTATATTTTTGGTCATCTTCTAAAACCTTTTCTAAGGTTTTTCTTACTTCCGAATAGTCTTCCCTCTTTTTACAGGCGGAAAAGCACATTATAACGGTTAATAAAATGTGATATCGTCTGATGTGCATTTTAATATTATGAGTTAAAAGAAGGATAAAATTTTATCCTTCTTTGTGTTAATTTTTAGTTATTATTACAGATTTTAATTATTATCAGAAATTGATGAACCCCCGTTATACCAACGATCAGGTGCTGTTTGGGTATTGTCATGATTACCACTAGAAGTCATTCCCGTTTGAATGTCTTGTGAGGGAGACGTTACCCAACCACCGCCATTAATTTTTTCAAGCTTAATTCTTTCAATTTTTGAAGTTTGGAATCTGTTAAATAATTCGTCTTTTTTCTTTAAATTTTTCATAATAATTCTTTTTTAATTGTTCTCTATCGTATTATCACTCCCAAATATATCACTAACTATTGAAATAATTTCAAAGTTTTTATGTGATTTTTATGTGAATTTCAGCACATAAATAATATATTTGCATTAACGAAAACATAATTATGATAAAAAATAAGCTAATAAAAGCCCGTAAGGAAAAATATACTCAGGAAAGCATGGCTAAAATATTGCATATGACACAATCTCAATAGCAAAGAAGAGAAAAAGGAGAAATTAGAATTTCAGATGAGGAATGGGAACGTATGGCAAAAGCATTGGATACCACAGTGGAAGAAATAAAAGAGGATGATGTTCCGCAAAGTATCATTAATAATTACGATAATAGTTCTGGAAGTTATTATCCTCATATAAACAATAATTACAGCATTCCAGAATTTATCTTGAAAAATATGGAAGAATATATCAATCATCTAAAACAACAAATAGAAGAGCTAAAAGAAGAAATTAAAAGCCTAAAATCTTAATAGATACTTTCTTAATATTGCACAATAAAAAAACCTTTCAATTTCTTGAAAGGTTTTTATAAATATCTTTTATTTTTTATTATCTCGCAATATTTACGGCTCTTGTTTCCCTGATCACCGTTACCTTTACCTGTCCCGGATAGGTAAGTTCATTCTGGATCTTTTCAGAAATGTCATAAGACAGCTGGGATGCCACTTCATCATTTACTTTTCCGCTTTCCACCATTACTCTCAGTTCTCTTCCCGCCTGGATCGCATAGGCACTTGACACACCGTCAAAGCTTAAGGCTGCGGATTCAAGGTCTTTCAATCTTTGGATATAGGATTCCAGCACCTGACGTCTTGCCCCCGGCCTTGCGCCTGAAATAGCATCGGCAACCTGCACGATCGGTGACAATAACGAGGTCATCTCAATTTCATCATGGTGGGCTCCGATAGCATTAACAACTTCCGGATTTTCACCATATTTCTCAGCCCATTGCATTCCCAGAAGGGCATGAGGTAGTTCGGATTCCTGCTCAGGCACCTTACCAATATCATGCAGTAAACCTGCTCTTTTGGCAAGTTTTACATTCAGGCCTAGTTCAGCGGCCATTGTTGCTGCAATATTTGCCACTTCTCTGGAGTGCTGCAGCAGGTTCTGCCCGTAGGAAGAACGGTATTTCATTCTACCAACGATCTTGATCAGCTCAGGATGTAATCCGTGGATACCAAGATCTATGATGGTTCTTTTTCCTACTTCTATGATTTCCTCCTCGATCTGCTTCCTGGTCTTCTCCACTACTTCCTCAATCCTCGCAGGGTGGATTCTTCCGTCTGTAACAAGCCTGTGGAGGGATAGTCTCGCTATTTCCCTTCTTACAGGATCAAAGCATGAGAGAAGGATGGCTTCAGGGGTATCATCAACGATGATCTCCACTCCGGTCACGGCTTCCAGCGCACGGATATTTCTACCTTCCCTACCGATGATCCTTCCTTTTACTTCATCAGATTCAATGTTGAATACAGATACGGAATTTTCGATAGCCTGCTCCGTTCCTATTCTCTGGATGGTCTGGATCACAATTTTTCTGGCTTCGTTCTTGGCGTTCATCTGAGCTTCTTCCATAATGCTCTGAACGTGTGCCTGAGCTCTTGTTTTGGCTTCGGCTTTCATTGTTTCCACCAGTTCGGCTTTAGCTTCCTCAGCGGTATAGTTAGAGATTTTCTCAAGGATTTCAACCTTTTTGGCTGTTGCAATATCCAATTCCTGTTGTTTTCTCTCTAAAATTTCGTTTTTCTTAGCGTAATCTGCAATCTGCTTATCCAAATCTTTTTCAAGTTTCCCCGCTTTGCTAAGCTCGTCATTAAGCTTATGCTCTTTGTCCTTGATCCTTTTCTCGATTTCCTGCATTTTCTTTTCACGTGCCTGGATATCTGCATCGTGTTGGGATTTCAGCTCAAGGAACTTTTCTTTAGCCTGGAGGTTTTTCTCTTTTTTTATGGATTCAGCTTGCACATTAGCTTTTTCTATAAGGTTCTCGGCATTTTTCTTAGCATCATCTATAATAAATTTTGCCTTGGCATTGAGCGAGCTTCTGGAGAAAAACACTCCGATCGCAGCTCCTACTACCAAGCAAATAACGCCGACTATAATGGCTGTTGTCATAATATATATTGAGTTTTAATTGTCTTCTTATCCTTCTATAAAAAAAACCTACAACAATTCAGCGATTGAGAGTAAACTCCTAATCAACACGATTTGAACTGATTCCCACTGTCTGTAATCCGGAGCGGCCGGCACGCCATTCAATGGGCATTTGTTCGGTAATTGTTTAGCGTTGAGTTTACCGTTAATGTGTTAGAATTATTGTAGGCAGTTTATGCGGGAAAAAAATGCTATTTCCCGATTTCATTCAACGATTGATTAATCTGGGCTAATCTTTCATTGGTAGAGTTTATTGTCTTTTCATAGTTAAGAGATACCACTTCCGCATTGGTACCCAGTTTAAGGGCGCACATTGCCAAAGCATCCTGCTTATCTCTAACATCGAAATTTTGTTCAAAATCTTTAATCATATTTTCGATCTGCTTCCCTACCTTACGCAAAGTTTCTTCTTCTGCTGCCGGTACGTTCAGCGGATATACCCTTCCTGCAATATTGATGGTTATTCTTCTTACCTCCATTATAATCCACTGTTTTGAAGCTGAGCAATACAGAAATCAATCTCTTTTACCAATCTGTTAATATGGTTTTTCATTAACCTATTGTGCTCAGGATTTCCTGATATCGCTGAATAAAGTTTTATATTTTTTTGTTCTTCTGCTAATACCTGATTTTTCTTTCTTTCCTCATCATATTTCTTTTTCAGTTCTTCATGCTCAACACTTAATTCTGATAATTTTTCAGTAAGATTTTTATAACTTTTTTGTAAACTTAAAATCTTTTTTTCCAATTCTGAAAAATTGTTTTCTAAATCTTGAAGCATTTCAGGTTTTGTATATTCTAACTAGTAGCAAAAATAAAAAAATATTAACATTAACAAAAATAAAACGGCGTATATTTTGATCTTCCAGCAAAAAAGGATGTACCTCAGTACATCCTTTATATCTAAAATTGCAGATTTCTTATTCAAATTTCAGTACAAACATCACTGCCCTAGACTGTAATGTAGACATTGCAGCGGTCCAGTACGGAGGAGTGGAGGCATTATCCGAAACAATTTCGTTGTTCATAATAAAAGTTCCTCTGATTGCAGGTGTAAGCTTGAATTTATTGAAGTAAAACTGGATTCCCATTTCAGCAGACCAGGCAAAGTTGTGTGTTGTGGATCTGAACACCTGCTGCATGTTATCATCGGTAGAGTCAGAATTAGACTGCAGGTTAACAATATAGTTCACCCCTGCTGCCACATAAGGTCTGGAATTGTACCATCTGTGCCCGTGAAATTCCAAGAGTACAGGAACATCTACGAAAGTAGATTTGATCTCACGGACTCTGTCTTGTTCGGTTAGCGGGATCGGGATGAAAGGAGCATTCGTTAAAGTACCTCCGGCATACTGATCATTTGATTGCGTATTGAAAGTCAGCTGCCTCTGAGCAAATTGTAAGCCTGGTTCCACCCTTAGGTCTAAATAATCGTTGAGTCTCCATTTTCCGATAAGCCCGGCACCGAAGCTGTAGCTTTCTTTAGATGTAACGAGATTCTGATTTTCATTTATACCATATCTTGGGTTGAGTACTATACGGTAATCCAGTCTGTTGCCATTTAAATAAAACCCCCAGCTGAATGTCTGCTGATCGAAGTCTTCCAACTTATCCATTCTGTTTCGGGTTCTGAATTGCGCGTTTGCTAAAACTGCAACATTTACTGAGGCTAAAACCAGTGCTTTTAATAAAAATTTATTCATAGGTTACTTTGTTGCTTTATAAATTGTGGCTATACCTAAACTTAGTTTTTTATATTCAACTTTTTTAAATCCTGTATCTAAAAGAATTTGTCTCATCTTCTCCCCGAAAGGAAAAGCGTTTACAGAATCCGGAAGGTATGTATATGCCCTATTGTCTTTGGAAACCAGCCTGCCGATGGCGGGTAAAATGTTTTTGAAATAAAACATATACAATGGCCCCAAGAAACCCTCAACCTTTGAAAACTCCAGTATATAAACACTCTTGTTATCTTTAACAACTCTTCTTAACTCTGCCAAACCTTTGGTAAGGTTTTCAAAATTCCTTACTCCAAATGCAACGGAAACAGCATCAAATCTATTGTCTTCGAATGGTAAATTTTCTGCATCCCCTTTTTGCATGGAAATTTTGCCGTCTAATTTAAGTTTTTTTATTTTAATAACGCCAACATTTAACATTTGTTGCGATAAGTCTAAACCAATTACTTTGGCATCAGTGCCTTTTTCAATCGCAATAGCTAAATCTCCCGTTCCTGTAGCCACATCCAGCACTTCCTGCGGATTATCATTTTTCATCCATTTCACCAGTGTATTTCTCCACAAAACATCAATTTTCATGGATAAAACATGATTCAGAAGATCATACTTTGGTGCAATATTGTCGAACATGTCCTCTACCTGGCTCTTCTTTGTAGCCTCTGAATTGTAGGGGGTTACTTGGTTAATATCTTTTGTCAAAACTTAAAACTTGTAATATTCTTTATAATAATTAAGGAAATCCTGCTTCCTGAAGATCTTTGATCTGGATTCTACTTGCTGGATATTTTTGATCACCTTGTCATAATCTTCATCCACATTGTAGTAAAAATCATCCGTATATAGCTTGCTGAAGCGTTTAGGCGCCCCAAAATAAGCTTTCCCGTCAATAATGGTTTTATCAAGCGCCAAAAGTAATGAATCTTTTTTAAGATTATAGCCATAGTACTGATTATTGATATAATAATCCTGGTGGGCGATGTTGATAAGACCACGAACTTTATTCACTTCAAAAGCAGAATCGTATAATAATTTTTTATTCCGGTCAAAAACTTTAATGGAATTTTTTCCTTTTCTTAAATCCACCGGTACGGTTTGCCCTGCTGAAATAATTCCTTCGGAACCATTGTTGATTTTAAAATAGTAGGTATCAGGAGTAGGGTTATCCACTACATAGTAATTTCTTTTAGCCAAAAAAAGAAAGTAAATCCCAAAGGCAACGGCAAATGCCACAACTGCAATAAGTAAGCCTTTTAAGGAAGGATTGTTTTTCATAGATTGTAAAGTACAATTTTTGCAAATTTAATAATATTTTTAATTCTTCGTTATTAATATTAATTATTAACTTTGCATCTTTAAAAAATCATATAAACGAATGCCGAATACGATTATCATTGGTTCTGGATCTTATATTCCCAATAGAGTTATTGGTAAAGATTTTTTCTTAGATTCAGAGTTTTATACAGAGGACGGGGTGAAGATAGACAAGCCTGCTGAGGAAACTATTGCAAAATTTGTAGAAATCACGGAAATAGAAAACAGAAGATTTATTGATGAAGATCTTTCCAACTCCAAAATCGGTTACGAGGCTGCAAAAAAAGCTATTGAAGATGCGAAAATAGATCCGGAAGAGCTGAACTATATTATTTATGCAAGTAACTTTGGTGAAGTTACCGTGAACGGATATGCAGACTTCATGCCTACCATGGCAGCAAGGGTAAAGAATAAACTAGGCATCAAAAACAGAAGATGTGTAACCTACGATATGCTTTTCGGATGTCCGGGATGGGTAGAAGCAATGATCCTGGCGGATAATCTGATCAAAGCAAGGGTAGCCCAAACCATCCTCGTCATCGGAGGTGAAACACTAAGCCGGGTAACCGACCCGCATGACAGAAACAGGATGATCTTTGCCGATGGAGCGGGAGCCGTGGTCGTAAAGGCCACAGATGATGAAAATGTAGGAATCATAGCCCACAGCACCATCTGCGATAATGGACCTGAGCTCAATTACCTTGAAAACGGACCTTCTATCAATAAAGAGTCTGACCAGACCCGTCTGTTCGTAAGGATGCAGGGAAGGAAAATTTATGAATATGCCCTTAAAAATGTCCCTGTGGCCATCAAAGAAACCATTGGCAATGCAGGACTTTCTATTAAGGATATTGATAAGATACTGATTCATCAGGCCAATGCTAAAATGGATTATGCCATGATCGAAAGACTTCACAAGCTTTATGAGGTAAAGGATTATGACCACAAAATCTCTCCCATGACCATCCAGGAATTTGGAAATTCTTCAGTGGCAACCATTCCTACCATGTTTGATCTAATTATTAAAGGAAAAATGGAGGGTCAATCGTTTAAAGATAAAGGTAACATTGTTATGACTTCCGTAGGAGCCGGAATGAACATCAATGCTATCGTTTACAGATTTCCTTAAAATATTTTTTTAATTTAAATATTAAAGCACAGGAAATTTTTTTCTTGTGCTTTTTTTAAACTGATTATGCAAAGAAATTTTTTAATCATTGCCGCAGTCTTCCTGTTTTTAGAAGTATATATCTATCAGGCAATAAGGACCTTAACGGATAATTTCTGGCTAAGATTAGGATATTGTATCATATCCCTGGCTGTGTATGGCGTGTTTGCCTATGAAATCGCCCATTTTCAGAAATCGGACAGAAGCACTTTAAGAATCCAGATCATGGTTTCCCTTTTCCTGGTATTCATGCTGCCTAAAGTATTCATTGTCCTGTTCTTGTTAATTGATGATATTTTCAGGACGGGAAGCTACCTTATCGGACTTACCCAATCCAATGAACATTTTTTTCCCGAAAGGAGAAAATTTTTAAGTCTGATCGGCTTAGGCCTCAGCGGAGTGCTTTCCGCTCTTTTTATTGATGGTATCACGTTCGGAAAATACCGCCACAAAGTAAGAAGGGTAAAGGTAAAAATACCTGGCCTTCCCGGGAGTTTTAAAGGGTATAAGATCATTCAGATCTCTGACGTCCACAGCGGCAGTTTCTCTGATCCGGCAAGACTTGAGCATGCGGTAAGCTTAATTAATGAGCAGAAGCCCGATCTGGTTTTATTTACCGGAGATATGGTGAACAATGTAGCTGAAGAGTTCAAACCTTTTATCCCTTTGTTTTCCGATATCAAAGCCAAGGACGGAAAACTGGCGGTTCTCGGAAATCATGATTACGGAGATTATGTGACATGGACATCCCCGGACGCCAAATGGAAAAACCTTGAGACGCTGATTGATTATGAAAAGCAGGCCGGCTTTGATATGCTCCGCAACGAAAGCAGGGTCATTGAAAAAAACGGCGAAAAGCTGTATATCCTTGGAGTAGAGAATTGGGGCCTGAAGCCTTTCCCTCAGTTCGGAGATATCGATATGGCCCTGAAAGACGTGCCGGTATCTGCCGCAAAAATATTAATGAGCCATGACCCTACCCATTTTGATTATGTAGTAAAAAAACACCCGGGAAATATTTATTTAACGCTCTCCGGACATACCCACGGCATGCAGTTCGGTCTGGACCTTAAAAATATAAAATGGTCTCCCGTACAATACCGTTACCCAAAATGGGCCGACCTGTATGAAAGTGAGGGAAAACTGCTGTATGTGAACAGAGGCTTCGGCGTCATAGGATATCCGGGGAGAGTTGGGGTTTTACCGGAAATTACACTTTTTGAATTGGCCTGATTTAAGTATTTTAGCGAGATTTAATTAAATACTGTACCATCAATGAAAGATACCGGCGAAAGGCATATATTAAATGAGAACTTCAGAGATAAATCGGAACTCTATATTCATCTGATGCATATTGCCACCTACGAATATGCTAAAAACTTCGCGTCAGGTAAAAAGGTCCTTGACTTTGGCTGTGGCTCGGGATATGGTGCAAAGATCCTGTCTGAAAAAGCTGACAGCGTCACGGGTACGGATCTCAGCCAAGAGGCCGTTGATTTTGCAAAAGATAAATACAATTCGGACAACCTTAATTTTATAACGGATCAGGAGCTTGCGGATAAGAAATTTGATATGATCACTTCTTTCCAGGTGATAGAGCATGTTGAGAATGATGCTGAATATATTACCCGCCTGAAGGGGCTGTTAAATCCCGGAGGCCTCCTGCTTATTTCAACACCAGATAAGAAAAACAGGCTTTTCAATTATATCCAGAAGCCCTGGAATATCTTTCATTTAAAAGAATATACTTCCGGAAGCCTGAAAAAGCTGCTTGAAAACCATTTCACTCAGGTGGAGATCTTAAAGATCGGCTCAGGTTCGGATCTGGTGCTTGAAGAGATCAGCCGGACAAAAAAGCAGAGGATCATCACGCTTCCCTGCACCCTTTCTTTATACCCTTATTCTCTGCGCGTCTTCCTGTTGAAATTCCAAAAAAGTATTTTTGAGTCTCTGAAAAAAATTAAATCAGGTAGCGGGAAAATGCCTGCCGGAATGAATGGCGCCACTGCTGATTTCCATTCAGGCTACTCCCATAACGACATTACAATCGGAAAAGAGATACAGTATTCCACAGATTTGTTAGCCGTCTGTATAAAAAATAGTGACTAAAAATAACAGATTTGTTATTAAAAAATATAATCTTTCATGCGGGAAGTGGCCAGCTCCTTCTCATTGATCCAGGTAAGGAGGGCTTCTAATTTGTCCTCCATTTTCTTACCCGAAGACAGGCGCCTGTAAAACGGAATCTTAAATTGATATTTTTTAAAATCCGTGAACTGCCAGGAGTTCAGATAAATCAGGACAAAATCATCATTTTTCAGGGTTTCAAAAACCATATTCTGATAATACTCCCGGGGTAATATCTGGAATACGAAATCATTATACGGCAGCTGGCTGTAGGGTGAGATACTTTCGGGGACAATGCTCAACCCGTCCCGTTCGGTGATCTCGGTATTTCTTTTCAGCCGCTTAAACGGAAAAAGGATATTGGCATTATCAATATTGGAAACGTAGCTAAACTCCAATAACTTCAGGTTTTCCTCAGGCAGCTTCAGGTCTCTCTGGCGGATTCCCTTGATTTGCTTATCAAAAATGCCCTGGATATTTTTTTTAGCTTCTTCAATGTCCGGAAGACCGGAATTTTTATTATAAAAAGCAATTTCATGCCCTTTGGATGAAATTGCTTTTATGAGATCCTGAAGTTTTTCAACGATTGAAATTTCAATAAAAAAACTCGCTTTTATATCATGAAGGTTTAAAATCCTGAGAATAGCCCTGGTATTGCCTTCGGTGATTTTCAGACTTTCTTCATCTGAGATCTGGACACCGTTTCTGGTCTCCGCTTCGATATTCATAATGTTAAAAGTCAGTAATATCATTTAAATCTTATTTTAGATAAAAAACTAAATTGACTGATAATCAGATGTTAAAATATCTTTTATTTAAATAAACACTTGATCATCTATTTTTTATTCAATTTCACTTTCAAATTTTTGATCATGTCCTTCGTCATTTCGGAAATCCCGAAATTATAGGTCAGCCCCCAGTCTTTCTTGGCCACCGAATCATCAATGGAAGCCGGCCATGAATCTGCGATTGCCTGTCTGAAATCCGGTTGGTAGTCAATCTCAAATTCCGGAATTTCCTTTTTAATTTCTTCCGCCAGCTCCTTCGGAGTGAAGGACATGCCTCCTAAGTTATAGGAAGACCGTACCGTCAGGCTTTCCTTTGGAGCCTCCATCAGTTTCAAGGTCGCTTCAATAGCATCATCCATATAGAGCATTGGCATTGCTGTATTTTCGGAAATAAAGCTGGTGTATTTGCCTTCTTCAATAGCCTCATAGAAAATTTCCACCGCATAATCAGTTGTTCCTCCCCCTGCCGGCGTTTTCCAGGAGATCAGACCGGGATATCTGATACTTCTTACATCTACCCCATGCTTATCGAAATAATATTCGCACCATTTCTCACCTGCCATTTTAGAGATCCCATACACTGTAGTAGGATTCAGCACTACATCCTGCCCTACGTTTTCCTTTGGTATCCCCTTTCCGAAAACTGCTATTGAACTTGGCCAGAAAATCTTTTTAATAAGCCCTTCTTTAGCCATTTCACAAAAATGAAGGAGGGGTTCAAGATTTAATTTCCATGCAAAAATCGGCTGTTTTTCCGAGGTTCCGGACAAAAGTGAAGCCAGATGGTAGACAGTGGTGATATCATAATCCTGGACCACCTGTCTTACCAGTTGGGTGTTGGTAACATCCATTCTTTCATAATGACCTGCAGAAGTGATCCCTTTCTGCCATCTGTCCAGCCCTGAAGCTACTACATTTTCTGCCCCGTGAATTTCAACAAGCCTGTTGGTAAGTTCGGTACCTATTTGTCCCAAGGCACCTGTAATCAGTATTCTTTCCGTATAGGATTCCATTTTTATTTTTTTTAAGAATTGTACAAAAGTAAAAAAATCATGCGTATCATAATAAAAAAAGGAATTATTAAAGATATTTTGAAAAACTTTTAAACAAAATAAATAAACATGAAAAAGATTTACATTCAGTGATCTCCTTGGGGATTTATATAAAAAAATATCTCTAATTTTGTCAAAAACATAAGTGTTTATGAAGAGACTTTTCTGTACTGTTGTACTTATCACTGCCCATTTATATTGGGCTCAATTCACGGATATAAAGATTGTAAAAGAGGTTAAAACAAAAAACAAGGGTATGGTTGTTTCTGCCCATCCTTTGGCAAGCGAAGCAGGAGCAAAAGTTCTAAGGATGGGGGGCAATGCCTATGATGCCGTTGTAGCAACCCAGTATGCTTTGGCTGTAGTTTACCCTCAGGCCGGAAACATTGGTGGTGGCGGGTTTTTAGTAGGCGTAAAAAACAACGGTGAAAAATTCACCCTGGATTACCGGGAAACAGCACCGCGGAAGGCCTCCAGAGATATGTATCTGGATAAGGATGGCAAAGCCAATACAGACTGGTCCCAGAATGGAAGGCTTGCGGTAGGCGTGCCGGGAAGTGTGGCGGGCCTTTTCGCAACATTAAAATATTGTAAGCTCCCAATGGATCAGCTGATCCAGCCGGCTATTGACCTGGCGGAAAAGGGGTTTGCCATTACTGAGCAGGAGGCTGATCTGCTAAACAATAATAAAGACAAATTTCAAAAGCATAACTCGTCCTCCATAGTTTTTGTAAAAAATACTCCATGGAAGGCGGGAGATATTCTGGTACAGAAAGATCTGGCAGAAACTCTGAAAAGGATCCAAAAATTCGGGGCAAAAGGTTTCTATGAAGGGAAAACAGCCCAGCTTCTCGTGGATGAAATGAAAAAAGGCAACGGTATCATCACGCTGGAGGATCTGAAAAACTATAAAGTTGCCGAAAGAAAAGCATTGGAGTTCGATTATAAGGGGAACCATGTTGTATCCATGCCTTTACCTTCAAGTGGCGGCGTCCTGCTGGCTCAGATGCTGAAAATGTCCAGCTATGAAAACCTGGAAAAGTATCAGCAAAATTCCGCACCCGCAGTACAGATAATGGTGGAAGCCGAAAGGAGGGCTTATGCCGACAGAGCCGAATATATGGGCGACCCGGATTTTATCCAGGATAAAACCGCCTATTTAATTTCTGATGATTATCTGAAAAACAGATGGAAAAGCTTTAGCTTCAGCAAAGCTACTCCAAGCTCGGAAGTTGGGAAGATCATTAAGCAGCCGAAAGAATCAACCGAGACCACTCATATCTCCGTGATCGATAAGGATGGAAATGCGGCTTCAGTAACCACCACCCTCAACGGATTGTACGGGAGTAAGGTTGTTGTTTCCGGGGCTGGCTTCTTTCTAAATAATGAAATGGATGATTTTTCGGTAAAACCGGGAGTTCCGAATATGTTTGGAGCAGTAGGTGGTGAAGCCAATTCTATCCAGCCTAATAAAAGGATGCTCTCTTCCATGACTCCAGTCGTCTTACTTAAAAACGGGAAACCTTATATGGTGGTAGGCACCCCTGGCGGTACTACCATACCTACTTCCGTATATCAGTCAATTGTAGATGTGGTCGATTTTAAACTGAATGCCAATTTATCGGTGAACTCTCCTAAGTTCCACCATCAGTGGCTTCCGGAAAAGGTGACCGCAGAACCCGGCTTCCCCCAGGCAACCATTTCCGAACTTCAGAATAAAGGCTATGTCTTTGAAAGCGTAAAGCAGATCGGCAGAACGGAAATGATCCTGATTGATGATAATGGAAATGTTCATGCCGTTGCAGACGGCCGGGGTGATGATTCCGTTGCCGTGGAATAGGAATCTAAATCTATATTTGAAGAATAATTTCAGCTTACAGCAGGTGTTCCTGCTGTAAATCCAGCTTTATTTCATGACTTTTATCATATTTTAAAGGTAAATTTCCTAAATTTCGCTTTCAAAATAAAACAATTCTTTGAAGACAAAACGATTTTATCAGCAGATCTATTTTCAGGTCATTATAGCGATCATAGCAGGGATACTTTTAGGAAGATTCCACCCTGAGCTGGGTGAGAAGATGAAGCCTTTGGGCGATGGCTTTATCAAATTAGTAAAAATGATCATTGCCCCGGTAATTTTTATAACTCTCACCTTGGGGATTGCTCATATGACCGACTTGAAAAAAGTGGGAAGAATCGCAATGAAAGCCCTGATCTATTTTATTACCTTTTCAACGCTGGCTTTAATTATTGGTCTTGTTGTAGGCAATATCCTACAGCCGGGACACGGGCTAAATATCGATCCTGCGACTCTTTCAGGGGATGTTTCCCAATATCAGCAGAAAGCTCATGAATCTACTCTTACCGGATTCATCATGAATATCATTCCTGAAACGCTTTTCAGCCCTTTAGTGGGAGACAACATCCTGCAGGTTCTTCTGGTAGCCATTCTGATGGGAGTAGCTTTAGTTCTGACCAAAGAAAAAAGCCAGAAGGTAACAGAGTTTTTACAGGATCTTTCCACCCCTGTCTTCAAAATCGTCCATATGCTGATGAAGCTGGCCCCGGTAGGAGCTTTTGGAGCTATGGCCTTTACTATCGGAAAATACGGACTGCATTCTGTGTTGAACCTGATATTTCTGGTCGGTACCTTCTATATTACTTCTATCCTGTTCGTTATCCTGGTTTTAGGATCCGTGGCCTGGTATAATGGCTTTAATATCTTCAAACTGATGTATTACCTTAAGGAAGAGCTTCTTTTAGTATTGGGTACGAGCTCTTCGGAATCTGCTCTTCCAGGCATTATGGAAAAGCTGGAAAAAGCGGGATGCTCCAAAACAATTGTGGGGCTGGTAGTGCCTACGGGCTATTCGTTCAACCTTGACGGGACCAATATTTATATGACCCTTGCTTCCCTGTTTATTGCACAGGCACTAAACATCCATCTTCCTCTGGAAAAGCAGCTGATGCTTCTTCTAGTAGCTATGCTGAGCTCTAAAGGGGCTGCGGGAGTTACCGGAGCAGGCTTCGTCACTCTGGCAGCCACCCTGGCAGTAGTCCCTGAAATCCCTATTGCCGGAATGACCCTGATTCTTGGTATTGATAAATTTATGAGTGAGTGCCGGGCACTAACCAACGTTATCGGTAATTCGGTAGCAACGGTTGTTGTGGCCAACTGGGAGGAACAGCTGGATAAAAATCAGCTTCATTACAGCCTGAACCATCCTTATAAACCTGAGGAGAAATTAGAGTTTTGATCTTACCTGCTGCCCAGTAAGCCGATTACAGGCTAAACCAGGATATTCAAACTTGACGGATAGACCTTTATGCGGACCGGCGATTTTATTTTATTAAATTCCCCATCCAGATGCCAGTTTTTGGTACTGACCTTAAATTCAATCTCCGAGACAGGAAGGTAGGTTACATAGTCATCATCTTTCAGCTTTTTTGTGAACATCCTGAAAGCAAATAAGGCTGAATACGGCAATGGAAATTTCTTCACCAGCACCATATCCACCAGACCGTCGCTTTTACTCGCTTTGGGAGCAATATAAGCGTTATTCCCAAACTGGCGGGTATTGGCAATATTCAGCATCAGGTATTTCCCGTTGTACTGCTGATATTTTTCATCCAGAAACTTTACTTTTATCGGCTTGTAGTTGAAAAATGTTCTGATAGAAACCTTGATATAATTTTTAAACCCGCGGTCGGTCTTTTCAAATTCTTTCACTACCTTACCATCAAATCCTGTTCCGGAAACATTGATAGAAAGCCTGTCGTTGACTGTAAATGTGTCGATCTTCCTGGATTTTTTTGCCTTTATTTTTTCCAAAAGCTCATCAAGGTTCTTGCTGAATCTTGTTTCATTGGAAAATCCGTTCCCTGAGCCGGCAGGAAAAATAGCCAGGATCTTTTCCGTATTGATAAGATTCCGTGCCACCGTAGAAATGGTTCCGTCCCCTCCTATGGCCACAAAAATATCTATTTCATTGAAGTGTTCCCGGATAAAATCATCTGTTCCCTGAATAGACTCTGAAATATAATACAGCGGATCTTCTACCTTAGCTTTCAGTTTATTGAGGAACGGCTGATAATTTCCTTTAGCTGAAAAAGGATTGATGATAAAAGCTACTTTTTCCATTGCCACAAAAATAAAAAATGCTTCCTTTCCGGAAGCATTAAATATTATTTAATTTTCATTCTCTCTTTAAACTGTGGGGTAAGCGAGGCTTTCAGCTCTTCCCAGGAAACCGGGATAGTGATATCCCCCGCAGCAAAGGCCGCAATTTCATAAGGACTGTAATGGAAATAAAGATTTTTATCATCAAAATAAAAATTATCGGTAGCCGGGATCACTTCCACCAAAAGCATATCGGAATTATTGATCTGTCCCTTTTCATCCGTCGCTCCGCCATTCATTTTATTGATGTTTTTCATCAGAAGCTTTTCAATTTCAGCCTTTGGCATTGTTGTGATGTCTTTTAGCCCTACTTTCTTATTGTTCTTAAGATCAAAAACCCTTTCTGAAAATCCATAGTTATCATGGGCTCCGCCTTCATATGAGCTGTTGAAGTACTGGATATGAAGAAAATCATTGATGTTTGATTTTACCGTCATATCGGAATCGGTATACCAATGCTGGGAGTAGGTAATATCAGAGCCCCAGTTTTTGCTGTCTTGCTTTATAGAGTTATAATATTCATTTTTATCCTTTTCAAGATAAGCCTGCAATCCGTTTTTTGAAAAGTCTTTAATTCCTTTTTCAGTAAAGTAGATGCTGTCCAGCAGCTTCTGATCTTTTATGGAAGGAAAAACAAGCAATTTCGAGGAATACTTCAGCGAAAGCGAATCAGTGATTTTTATGGAATCATTGACTGCCACAGAATCAATGACGAATTTTTCAGCCTGCTGATTTTCTGTTTGCGTATTTGTATTATCGGTTGCTCCAGTCTTTTTGCAAGCTGAAAAGGCAAGTAAGGATAATAGTGCCGTAATGGCAATAGTGTTTCTCATATTTTTTAATTTTTCATATCAATACAAAAACCATTCAAAACCGAACGGTTTATTTTTTTTTGATGTTGTTTTTTTTAATCATTAGGGATTCTTTTGGCATCAAAAGTATCATTCCCGAAAGCCAAAACAGGAATAAAAATGAATGCTAGAAAGAATAAAAGAATGGTATAAAGCGGTGTTTCTTTACTGAAACCTTTTGCCATCCTGTCCCAGGCCACCCACATGGCATAAAGGTTCACTAACGGAATAAAGAATAAAATGATCCACCAGATCGGTTTTTTTACAATTTCAAGTAAAACTATTGTATTATAGATTGGGATAAAGCCGGCCCAGGCATCTTCTCTTCCTGCTTTCTGGAATATTTTGTAATAGCAGTATCCGTAGAATAAATAAAGAATAAGGTAAAAAATGATCATCCCAATGCCAATACCTGCTGTAGCAGCAGAATCCATCCCATCGTAATAATCTGCTTGTAAAATAGTTATCATGTTATTATTTTTACTTCAAATATAAAAAAAGCTTATAAAATCTAGAAGCTTTTTATTTATTTTTTAATTAAACTAATAACCTGATTCTCGCATTTGGAGGAAACGCCCCATATTTGTTTGAAAGCGGGATAATATTCCTTCGGATAATCGGCGCTGGCTACGGTGGTAGTAGAGGTTATTTCCAGCTTATTTCCTTTTTGTTCGATGACATAGCTGTATGATATTTCTTTGTCATCAGTAACAATTTTCTTGTTTTTTGGCAGTTCTTCAACTGCATACCCCTCAGGAATTTCCAATGTCACTTTTTTAATTCTTGTAAACGGGGAAATAAAATCAATCTGGTATTTTCTTTCTTCTGTCTGGTCAAACTCATTAGAATTTTTGTTCAAAAACAGCATTGGATTGATGATCATTTTCTTTCCAATCCTGTCAACCAAATTTTCTGAGGAAAAGTTCATCGTACTTTCAAAGTCTCCGTTTTCCAGAACTTTTGAATCTATATTAGTAAAATCAATGGCAAAATTCTCTTTGTACTGCTTTTTATATTTTTCTTGGTTATCATCATAACTTTCCTTGGCAAACATGGCATAAGATCCTGTATCTTTGTCAGAATATGTCCCGGAAATGCTTCCGTCATTATTAATTTTTGCATTGGCTGTCAGGTAGCTGAAGCTTGGCTTTGCATTCACCATCTGGATCTGCTGTACTTTATTTTTAGACAGCAGTATGCCAAACTGATTCCAGTCTCTTGGCGGCAGCTGATCCATAGAAGCCTGCTTGGATGTTGCATCATAAATATGCAATTCCCCGTTTACATCTATTGCTGCGATCACCATATTCATATTCGAGACATTTGGAGATGCAAGATTGATCAGCCCGTTGTTTACCGTAGAGATCAGAACCGGATCTGACTTAATTCCTGCTTCACGAAACATCATCACCAAAAGCAGGTTGATTTCCGCGGCATTCCCGGTTTTGGTTTCGAGGAGCTTTTTCAGTCCATCCTCAGTATAAATGCCTCTGTCATTATTCCATGTAAATGTTTTCTGAACATAGCTGAATATGGCATTGGCTTTTTCCACATCACTCCGTAGGTCTGTAATGCCTGCCGGCATGTTCTCTTTGGCCAGTTTTGTTTTTCTCAGTTCGCCCCCAAAGTTCTCATCTTCATAAAGCCTGGTCATGATCTGTTCCCAGGAGGATGAATACAGCTTTAGCTCCCTGAAATTGGTAGAGTGAACTTCAGCCCTTATTTTGGTTCTGTAGTTCATGTCATTCTTCACAAATTTTTCCGTCTTGAACGGCTTTAAATTTCCATAGGCAAAACGGTATGTTCTGTAATCCGTACCATATAAGATTTTCTCCGTAACTTCCCTGTATTTAGGGACAAGGGAGCCTGTATAATTTACGTTATAGGAGATATTAAGCGGACTGTCCAGAACATATTCCGTATATAATGAAGGAGTGCTTGATTCAATCAGGAACTGTGGGATCTCAAATGCGAACGGAGATTCAACCGTATATTCGTATTCAATAACCGAGCCGTCTTTTACGTTTGGAAAGGCAAGCTTGGTTATCGTTATATTTTTGCTTTCCTTACTTTTATACTTGGAGTTTTTCTCAACCTTGGTCTCTACTCTGGCTCCGTTTTCCAGATTATAGGTAAAGGCCTTTAATTTAGTCAGGCTTTCCTGACTTCCTTTACCGTTCTGGTATAATGGGATTTCCAGGTTCAGCCACTCTTCTGCCTTATCCTTATTATAAATTTTCACTCTGTAGAAATACGTTTTTGAGAGCAGCGCGGTATAAGCATCCACTTTAAAATGCCCAGATTTATACAAAATTTCAGCCGACGCATTCTCATCCAGTAAAGATTTTGTCTTTGACAGATCCGCATCATTGAATTTGGGAGGGTTAAGAAATTCATGTTTCTGAGCCTCAATAAAGATCAGATTCATCGAGCTAAAAACGATCAGCAATATTTTCCTCATGTTTAAATTTTTGATATTAAAATTTTTGAATTATCAATGTTTATAGTTTTTTTCCTGAAATTGATGTAGTCGTTATATTTTTCTTTCGGATAAATGCCTTTATTTACCTTAATACTCCTGGTAACTTTCAGTTGATCCCCGCTTTTGACAAAATTCAGAGTGTATGTTCCGAACTCCGAATTAATGGTTACATTTTCTGGAACCTCATCTATTTTATACGCTGGCGGAACCACAAAGCTGATCTCATAATCATCCTTGAAGGACTGCCGGATTTCAAAAGGAAGTTCCCTGTTTTCATCTGTTTTATAGATATTATTGGTAAAAATGGGTACTGCCCTGAATATAATGCTGCTTCCTGCGTTTTTAGAATAGTTATTGGCCTTAAAATCCAGATCATATCTGGCTACAGCATTATCCCTGTCGTTAATGAAGTTTTTCATTTCCAGCTTCTCAAAGTTCAGAACATCAAGCCTGCTTTTGAGAACGTCATTTCTTTCTTTAGGTGACAGGTTTCCCAATGCCACATTGTAATCATACTGACTTCCTGTAAATGAAAATATTCCTTCCCCGCTAATGCTGTTGTCCTCATTGAGTTTTATCTTAAGGACCTGCTTTTCCTGGTTCTGTTCTGCAGAATATACCGGAGTATCAATGAGCTCAATCCCGTCTTTTCTGATAGAAAGCACATTCCTGTCTGTAGTAGATGAACTTAAATGATTGAATGCAAATTGCTGGCTTGTATTTTCCAGCCAGATGTTTCCCTTTTCTGTTGGGACCATTAAAATTACGTGGTTTCCACCCATTTTAGGAAATTCAGGATCAAAAAGCAATTGCGAAGAACCGGAATTGATCACACAATAATAGGAGGGTATTCCTGCTTCATCCAGAAGCGTCTTCATATAGTTGGTAAGCCCTTTACAGTCTCCATATCCTTTCTTTGAGACCTCATCCGCAAGCATAGGCTGCCATCCGCCGATACCTAAAGTTACCGCTATATATCTGGTTTTAGATTGCATGTACTGATACAGCTTTTTTACTTTCTCCTCTGTAGAACCCTGTAAGTTCAAAGCGGCCACCTCGGCTTTAATAGCAGGGGAAACTACAGAAACAGGCTGTAAAATGTTATTGTAATACCATGCCCCGAAATCTTTCCAACTGTTGATATTCCCCTGTTTCCCTTCCAGATTGAATCGGGCCAGTGAAAAGCTTACCTTCGGCAAAATCTTATCAGGCTGCGGCAATAAGAAAATATCATCAATCGCCTGAACATTTTTATAGGTATAAACTTTTTCCGCTCCGTTACTGCTTTCCGTTACGGAAGCATAATTATATTTGGACGGATAAATCCTGGTTCTCAATTCTATTCCGGAATTATTGATGATTCTGAATTGTTTTTCTTCAACTGAGGTGTTTACTGTAGAGAAAGGCATGAAATCAGGGATAAAAACCGTATTTTCATCTGAAATCTGATATGAAAACTCTACCGTATAAGGGTATGATGTAGGGGTATAGGATAAGGCCATAAACCTGTCATCTGAATAAAAAATCCCTGTGGGATTATTGGCAAAATCGCCGAAGTCTGATTTGGAATAGGACTTTATCTTCTTACCTGCGGCATCGTAGACCGTTACCTTAACATCTGAAATCTGGTCTCCTTTTTCATAAGGAATATAAGAAACAGCCTTTTCATCACCGTCTTTATTCAGTACGGTGGTAACTTTGTTATATTGGTATCTGATGTCATCGATCTTGTTGATCTGAATCGTTGTAAGATCCTTCCTGATCACAACATTGGCATTCTTCTTTAGATTTTCGGGGATTGAAGCAACAGGATAGCTTTGGGCGTAGTATATTGAAGCCATTGTAAGTGCTCCTATACAGAACATTTTCATCATTGAAGTCATTAAAATTTCACAAAAGTAATAAAATCTTAATAACTGTTAAAATTAAATTTTATTATAAAAAAAACAGGCATTTTAATATGAAATAAAAAAAGAGGCTGTCTCAAAAGTAAGATAGCCTTTTTTATATTTTACAAAAA
>NZ_JBGCUR010000021.1:0-67428 GCF_041361455.1 Chryseobacterium gossypii
ATCCTATCAATTATTCCGGCTATAATTTTATAAGCAGGGCTCTAAGTGGTAATGGTGGAGGCGGAGGAAGTCTCACAGTTGGAGATTTAATTGGTACTATGAGTCCTAATTTTCAGTTTGATAAAAATTCAGAAAAATTTTATAAAGAAAATTATCCTGAATTTTATGATTTTGTGATGGATGTTTTACCAAAAATAGTTAATGATAAAAACTTTATGAGCATTCTAAGTGATACTTCAGGATTTTCTATAGAAGAACTTACGAAAATGTTTAAAAGTGACACAGATTTTGCATTAATGGGATATAATAAAATTGGTGCTTCTGTTGCCGATTATCCTTTTGGTGAAAATCCTGAATCCTATCCTATTAATTTAGTAAGAGTAAATATTGATACATTAAATTGGTTTAAAGCAGCTAATAGAGATACAAAAACACTTGAAGGAATCACAAATGTTGTTCAAATGATAGGATTTATCGGCCATGAAATTAATCATTGGGGAGTGTCTGCCGGAACTAATTCCTCTTTTAAGGCAAAAAATTTAGGTGGTGATCCTGGTGACTATTTTGAAAGGAAATTGATGAATAGTCGACAAAGAATTGGCGATCCAGGTGTACCATCAGACTCTTTCAATTCTTATATTAAACAAAATTATAATACATTATTCAAAATTTTTAATAAATAATTATGAAAAAAAATATTTTAATATTACTTATAATAATTCTAAATATTAGTGGATTAAAAGCACAAGATTTAAATTTTAACGACTATTTTTTCAATAGTTATACCGCTTTTCATTCTTTAGGAGATTTTATTAAGGAAGATAGTATCATAATTTATGATAAAGACAAAAAAATTTCAGCGACAGATTTAGAATTTAGTTACACTTCAGATACTTCAACTAAGTGTATTAAAATTGTTCATTCAATCCCCAACAATAATAATTATTTAATCGTGACAGATTATATAATTAATGATAATTTATCTGTTATATCTTTTGCTAATTCAGAGAAAAAAAAATATATAGTTTATACCTCTAAAAGAGATAATAAAGATGATAAATGGTGGTTTTTATTAAGTATTTTTAAAGGATCAATGAATTAAATTATTATTATGAAAATCATTTCATTACTAATAAAGGAATGTTCAGAGATTACTATAATATAACACATATAAATACCAATACAACGGGAAAGAATTACAGCAGGAAACCGGATGGAATGATTATGGAGCCAGAATGTATATGGCAGATATCGGGAGATGGGTGTAGTAGATCCGATGGCTGAAAAATACAGAAGATGGTCTCCCTATAACTATGCCGTTAACAACCCTATTATGTTTATTGATCCTGATGGAAGGGATGTAACTTTCACTGATGCTGCAGCTGTTTCTTTAGGAGCCATGCTTATTGCACAGGCTAAAGCAAATGGTGGAAGGGATAGTGAAAAGGAAGGAAATTTTAGTGTTGATGGTGGTGGAGGAAGTTCACCTACCTTCCAATTTCCGAAGGGAACAGAAGAGTTTTATCAGAAAAACAATCTTGCTTTCTAGGATTTTGTGAAAAACCAGTTGCCTAATATGTTAAGGACCCAACTTTTTAAAGGCATTTATGGATATAACCGGGATGAGTCAAGAGGAAGTAACAAAAGCATTTACTTATGGACAAGGTCCAACTCTTCATGATTGGGACGTTGAATTTTCCAATGGACAATACGATTATACTATGTCACATCATAAAGATGATTTAAATAGTATTTCAATTAGTAATACGGTACTAACTTGGTTTGAAAAAGCAAATAAAGACCCAAAATCGGTTGAAGGAATTACAAATTTATTTCTAATGAGTGGATTGATTGGTCATGAAGGAGCACATTGGGGACATAATATAAAAGGTCCAGGAGAGGCAATGAATAACTTTATAAATAATTTTAATGGAGAACATGGTGAAGCTTTTGAATATAGGGTCTTTAAAAATGATTTTAAAGGAGTTGAGCCAGCGAAAGGACATTTACAAATGGGGCAAATAGGTGCAACCTCTTACAATCTTACTCAATATATTAAAATACATTTTAATACACTATCTAAAATATTTAATCATTAATCATGAGAAATAAAATTGCATTTTTATTAATAATCATAAATTTAAGTGTTTTATCATGTCAAAGTGTTAAAACTAAAACTGACAATAATGAAAATAGTTCTTTTGAGAGTCAATTCTTCAGTAATCCGTCTGTCATTTACAATTTAAAAAAATTTGTAACAGGAAATCAAATAAATATTTTAGATTCAAAAAAATTAGTAACTGATAAATCGTTGACTTTTAAAAATGATATTGAAGATCCAACAATAAACATTGTCACAGATAAAAATGATTTTATTGATTACAGTATTCAACAATATACCATAAATGAAGATTTGGCTTTTGTTGTTATTTGGGAATATGGAAAAAATAGAGCACTTTGGTTTTTTCTAAATAAAGGTAAAAAAAACCAAAAATGGTATTTAATTGAAGCGTTAGAAAGAACTACAAGATAAAATGTTTCAGAAACGTTAATTCTCCGCTGACGCGAGCTTGTAGCCCGTGTCGAGAGATAAAATAAACCCCACCGCATTGCGGTGGGGTTTATCATTTACTTATACACTTTTCTAGCATTAAATTCCTGATGGTAAGATCAAGAAGCCTTGTCACCAAAGCTTTATCTTCTTCGCTCATTTCCTGTATGGCTTCAAACTTTTTCAGAAGATCTTAATAGATACGGTAAGCGAAGCAAAGCCAACTGCTATTTTACCCACATTTTAACATTTACAACAACAGCAACACCGATGCAAAATTAATCCTTTACCTACGTTATTAGAAACGATGATTAAAACAATCATTGATACTACAAAACAAATAATAAGTTCCATAAATTTAAGTTTTTGACAAAAATGGTTCATCACGTTACACGAATCAAAAATGTGTGCAATCCTTGCTTATTTTTTTCAACTGAAACTTATACCTTTGAAAAGCAGGCAAGAGCAGGCGTTCACAGTGTAAAGCTCGCGCGAGGGAAAAATGAAGTAGGAACTTTGCAAAAAGTTGAGTAGGTTTTGTAGATGGCGGAGGAAGTCCCACTTTTCAGTTTCCGAAAGGGACAGAAGAGTTTTATCAGAAAAACTATCCTGCCTTTTATGATTTTGTGAAGAATGTTCTGCCGAAAATGGTAGGAGACAGTAATTTTATGAAAGCTTTGAGTTCTGCAAGTGGTTTTTCTGTAGAAGAATTATCAAAAATATTTCAGTATGGAGAAGGAATGGAATTAAAAGTCATGGATTTGACTTTAGGGGATGCTGAATATCTATTTGGGGGTGTTACGGAAAATAGTACAAGAAATACCGCAGCAATTGATACCCCATTAGCACAATGGTTTGAAAAGGCAGATAAAAATACTAACACTGTTAAGGGCTTAACAAACTTACTTTATATGTCAAGTGTTGTTGCTCATGAAACAGCCCATTGGGGGGATGATGTAAAAAGAATGGTGAAGTACGATAGTACAGGTTTGAGTGCCACGTATGGAGATGTAGGAAACTTCTTCGAGCACAGAGCTTTTGGCGGAAGGATAGGGAGCTATACCGGAAATAGTATGGGAAATATAATAAACTATGTTAACAATAATTTTCAATTATTAATTAAAATATTTAATAAATAACTAATATGAAGAATACAACCCTATTTTTAATAGTTTTACTTTTTATTTTTTCCTTTTTCACTTCTTCATGCATATACAGTTACTATCTTTTTTAAGACAAAAAGTTAAGGTGTATTATACTCTTTTAATGGAGTAAAAATGTTAAAACAATTAGGGTGTTGATTTCTCAACATCCTAATTTTAAATTAAAATAAAAAAGTATTGTAACCGAAAAGAGCTGCAAAGCAATGACAATCTGAACTACGGCTGGAGGCAGTCTACAAGGTCATACTTTTGGCGCTTCAGGAGGATTAGGCTTTATATTAGATGGCTCAGCCGGAGCTTCGTATGCCCCTGTGAATCTAAATAACCCCTTTGGTAGTGAAGGAGGTTTTATAAACTTCTCAGTGCAAATTGGAGTAGGTATTGAAGGTAGTCCTGTTTCTGTTATTAACCTTCAGGGAAATTATCAATACACACCTATTGTTAAATCTATTTTTAAATTTAGGTAATGAGAATTAAAAATATTTGGAGATCGTATCCTTTTATAATTTTAATTGGAATATTTTTATACTTTTATTTTAGCGGGAAAAATAATAACAACAAATTTTATAATAATAAAATAAATTGTAAAATTGTTGATAGTAATAATTGGCAGAGAAGAACAGTAGAATATAAATTAGAAAATGGTTTAAAAATTGATATTACAATATTAGACAGCATCAAATTAAAAGTAGGAGATTCTATATCAAAAGAAGCTAATTCGAAAAGTTATAATGTTTATAGAAAAAGCACTTCAGGAAAGTATAATTTTTACAAAAATTATAACATTGACAAATAGTAAAAATACCCTTCAATTTAATTGAAGGGTATTTTTATTAAAATTCAATATTATAACCTAATATTTTAATAGAATCATTTTCTTTTCTTAATGTAAATTTTTCTTTGGTGTTTTTATTAGTTCTTTTTACACTATAAACCAATATGTACTCACTTCTAGGATTATTACCTTTTATGACAATGGTTTCCCAATGGATTAAAGAATATTTTTTGATAACACCACATTCAACAGATGATATATCAAGAATTTGATTAAACTTATCTTTTGGAGTAACTTTAAATAAATTAGTACTAACCAATTTAGTTGCTTCTTCTTTATTATTTTCTTTAATCAAATCATAAAACTGATGAGTAATTTTTTCAGCATCTTTTTTATCTTCCTCTCTGTTCTTATTAATGCTATTAAAATTACAACTTATTATAAAGAAGAATAATATTATTGCAGTAAAATTTTTCATAAGTTTTTATATTTGGATCTACAAATATAAATGTTTTGCGCTAGGAGGCAATTGGTACAATACCGGATATGGCTTTGAAAATGGAGATAATATTTCCTTAGGTTATGATGGAAGTTATTTAAGCTTAAATACAACATTGGATGGTTATATTAATATTCCTGAAGGAGTTTTAAAAGGGAGCAGTTCAGGATGGGGAAGCCAAATACAAAGCCAGTTTAATTCTTACGTGGGTGAACTGAATAAATGGGGAACCAATACCGCAATGGGAATTGCTGGAGCAATGTCTCTACCTACAGGGAGTAGTGGAGCATCAGTAGGAAGTTGGGCTGCAATTAGAGGATTGTTAGCAGGATCATTAAGAGCTGGTCTTTGGTCTCTACCTTTGATATTAGAAGGTGACACCTCAAGAAGAGAGCAAAAAATGACACTATTTAGAGGGGTTCATGCAAAACATCCAGCTTTAGCAAGCGCTTATAATGGTATGGCTATTCCTATGGGAGGATCAGCAACCGCAAAAGAACATAACTTTGGCGATAATAATAGTATGTATACATCTTGGAGTACAAGTATTGATGTAGCAAATTATTTCGCATCTAGAAGAGGTCCTGGAGGTATCATTTTAAGCAATCAATTTCAATATCAAGACTTTCTTTTTTTAATAGACATGCTGGTGAACAGGAAGTACTAGTCTACGGTCCTGTTTTTGGAGCTCAACTTATTAGACCTTGAGGAACTGGTACATGGACTCCATATATAAAATAAAGCTAACAATTATGAACTACGACAAAATAATAAACGAATTATTTGAAATAAGAAATTATTTAGATTTGGTCAGAGATTATGTTAATAAGATTAAAGATCAAAAAGATGTTTTTAATATATCTTTTACACAGACAAGGCAGCATTTATATGAAATTTATCATGACAGATTTGATTTTAGCATTCATTCTGGAGAATATTATGAAGGTTTACCCGAAGTGGTAAAACGAATGAAGTATTCAGATTTAGAAAATGTAAGATTATCGGTTATTGATGGAGAGAAAAAAAGTTGTTCTATTTTTAGTAGCGAAGATTATAATATAATTCTAGGGATGATTTTTTATGATAATTAATATAAATAAATATCGCTCCTTAAAGTTTGTAACCCTTTGGATGTAAATAAAAAACCACTGTGAGAGCAGTGGTTTTTGTTTTAAAGAATTTTACGGGTTTTGTAATCTCGGATATAAGTATCAATAAGGTCGTGAAGCGTTTGTTTTTTACTTTCTTATATATAAAAGAGAATTAAAACCTGACAAAGCTAAATCCTATAAATTAACTTAACTGCAAAAAGGTTTTGGCAATAAAAAGGAGCTGGCTGTCTAAACCCCTTTTTTTCCATCCAGGATCATCCGGATCATTTTTATTTTTCTGTTTTCGCGTGTTTCGGGCTTTTTGGCTTCTTCGATCCACCGGATATATTCTTTTTTATGGGTATAGCTCATTTTTTCAAATAGCTCCTTTGCCTGAGGGTTTTCATCAAAGGTGGAAGCAATATCATCTGCTATTTCTACTACTCTTTCCTCCTTGTCTTCGATAAGGCTTACGGAAACCTCATCTCCAAAAGTCTTTCCCAGTTTTTTCCGAACTTCCTGGGTCAGGCCCAGAATATGGCAGTCAGATCCCATCCTGGCAAGGCTTCCCCGGTAGTCTGCTTTGCCGTCAAAGATAGCCTTGATTTTTACCTGCCCTTTCTTACCGAACAATTCTTCGGTAGAAAACGGAAATTCGACAAATGCGGCATTCATGTTCCCGTTCTGCCGGATAATGGCTTTAAATTTTATAGGGGTACCGTTCATTGTATCATTTTAAGTTCAAAAATAAAAAAAACCGTGAATCAAAATTCACGGTTTCCAATATATCAGTTAAGATTATTTTCTTTTTTTGCCTGTATTCTTTAAGTGCTCAGGCTTGGCAGCACGGGTTTTAGTATCAGCAGGCGTATTTTCTCCTCTTACCAGTTGAAGCTCATCGATCAGCCTTCTTGCACCGGCATACTTGTCTATTACCCAAAGAACAAAACGGATATCTACGTTGATCGTTTTTTGCCATTCAGGCTCGAAAACGATATCTCCGCTCAATGCCTCGCTGTTTCCATCGAATGCGATACCGATAAGGTTTCCGTCTCCGTCAATTACCGGAGATCCGGAATTACCACCGGTGATGTCATTATTGGAAAGGAAGTTCACCGGCATGTATCCGGCAGCATCTGCGTATTGGCCGAAATCTTTCATGTTGTAAAGATCGATCACTCTTTGCGGAAGATCAAATTCTTCGTCACCTTTCTTATACTTACCTACAAGGCCGGTCATATCTGTATAATAATTGTCTGTAACCCCGAAGTAATTTCTGTCTGTTCTTACAGGCAATCTGTCTACGGTTCCGTAGGTCAGTCTCATGGTAGAGTTGGCATCCGGATAGAACTTTTTATCAGGCATGGCCTTCATCAGACCTGCAAGGAATAAACGGCTGTTTTTAGCAAAGTTATCGTCTATTTTAGAGAATCTTTCTGTAGAAACCCTTTGGTCTTCAACAAGTCCTTTGGCAATTTTCCAGAGCGGATCTGCATCAAGCTTTAAGCGGTCCGGATTTAAAAGGAAATTGGTAGCGGACGTTTTGTTGGCAAAAATGGAAGAATAGGCCACATTGGAAAGATTTTTGGCATCCAATCCCATAATGGTAGGAGAGGCTACATCCCGATTTACTTTGGTCTGATACAGGCTTACCATGGAATTCAGCATTTCTCCTTCCAGGTTGGTATTGAAGTTTTCATAAGCTGATTTTATTGCAGCTTCCACTTTTGGCTTCATCGCCAGTCTTCCCTGCATATCCTGTCCTGCATAGCTATTAAGTACGGAACCTACCTGTAAGGCAAGCGTAAAATATTTGGCATTTCTTGAAAGCTGGGCCATATAGTTTCTTTCGACATTTCTGTTTGAAACTTGCTTATAATAAGCCTCTATATCTTCCAAAACACCGTCATATTCAGTGTTTCCCGGTTGTACAGACCATTGTCTGTATATGGTTTCTATTTTCTGTTTGTCTGAGATAGTTCCGTTTTTAACTACGGCATCAATGGTTCCCTGTCTGTTTTTCCAGTAGTTAGCTACAGAGGCATATTGAGAAGCATAATTAAGCTGGGTGGCTTTATCTTTGTCCATATACTTCTTCATCACATCCATTGCCAGTTTGGAAGCCTCAACCCATGCCGGATAATCTTTATTAACCATTTGCTGGATTCCGTAAGAAGTAAGGTATCGGTTGGTTCTTCCGGGATAACCAAGGATCATGGCGAAATCTCCCGGCTTGATTCCTTTAAGGGAAACCGGAAGGAAATGTTTAGGCTTTAAAGGAACATTTTTTGGAGAATATTCAGCCGGATTTCCTGCTGCATCAGCATATACTCTGAAAACCGTAAAGTCTGCAGTATGTCTCGGCCATTCCCAGTTATCCGTATCACCACCGAACTTCCCTAATGAGGAAGGCGGGGCTCCTACTAATCTGATGTCTTTATAATCCTGGTAAACAAAATAATAAAATTCATTACCGTTGAAAAAGTCTTTTACTACTACTGTATATTTCCCGTTTTCAGAGTTCTCTGCCTGAATTGCCTTTGTTTCGGCATCAATTACGGCTTTTCTCTCTTCCGCGGTCATTTTGTTGTTTAGTTTGGAATTGATTCTCTGCGTGGCATCATCCATTCTCACTAAAAACCTTACATAAAGATCTTTTGCGTGAAACTCATCTTTTTGCTTCATTGCCCAGAAGCCATTCTTCAGATAGTCTTTTTCCGGGGTAGAGGCGGCTGCAACAGCTCCGTATCCGCAATGGTGGTTAGTGAAGATCAGTCCCTGGTCAGAAACGATTTCTCCGGTACAAAAACCTCCAAAGCTTACAATAGCATCTTTTAGGCTGGAATTATTAACTGAATAAATTTCTTCAGGAGTTAAATGCAAGCCCTCTTTTTGCATGTCAACACCATTAAGTCTTTTGATGAGCATTAAAAGCCACATCCCTTCGTCCGCTCTCATCTGAGCAAAACTCAACAAGAAAGTGAATAGTAGAAATATCCTTTTCATTTTATAAAATAATTTTTGTGTGGCTAATTTACTAATTTTTATGGTATTTCGTCCTTCGTGGTATGAAATTGGAAGAATCCCCTCCATGAAAAAGGCGGTATTTCTATTTTTGTTTTCAGGAATCATTTGGGGCTGCTCTTCTGTACAGATCAGAAATCCGTACCTTAAGAGGGAATGGATGCTGATTTCTTTTGAAAACTACACCAAAGATGAGCTGATAAAAAATAAAGCAGAGGTCAATCTGACAGCAAAAGCGGAAAACGGGAATATTACCGGAACGGCTTTTATGGGGTGTAATAAAATATTGATCACATCAGAATTTAAAAACAACGGGAAAGTTAAAATTTCCGGAGTGAAAAGTAGCGCAATGGCCTGTAAGAATATGGATCTGGAAACGTCTTTTCTAAAAAAAGCTGGCAAAATGAAAAGGTATTCCGTGGAAGGCCATTTTCTTACTCTTCATGATGGACAGGGGAATGCAATGAAATTTATTGCCGCGGATTGGGACTGATTGGAACCACAGGAAATGAAAAGCCCGTACAGGTAGAGCACGGGCCTCATTAGCTGAAAAATCTGATTGGTTATTAATTTTTAGGAATAGTCTTTTTGATCTCTTCCAATGTTGCGGTATTGGGTAACCCGGCAACAGGATTGCTTGTGTTTTTAGAATTGCTTGCTTTTCGTGAGTTTTGCCTGTTGGGAATGGTAGCCAGTATTTCTTTCAGCGTAGCTGTATTGGGTAATAGTTTTCCGGAGCTGGCGCGGGAAGGCTGAGGCTTTGCCTCCTGCTGTTTTGCTTCGATGCCATGGTCGGAGACCAATCCGGTTGAGGGAACTTTTTTGGCCGCTTTTTCCCGGGCTTCTTTTAGCATTCTGGCTTCGAACTCTTTAGCCTGCCTTAAAACTGATGTCTGATCCTGGTCATTAGATTCAGGAGTTATTTTGCTTTGAGCATGAACAGATATGCTCAGGGTAAATAAAGCGATGATATATAGTGATTTCATGATAGTTATTATTTGATGCTTACGAGTACTTTAATTTTTCCGACCCCGTCCCCCGCATAGTCCTGCAGAGCCTTTCCAATGATCTGGCCTACTTTTACCCTTTCGGGATCTGCTTTCATGGCAACTCCGGATCTGGATGAGGTTACAAGAAAGTCTCCTCTTTTGATCTTTCCGCCTTCCAGGCAAACCTTGGTAGGAATCACCCCGATAACACCCATCGGCACTTTACCGGAAAGATCGGTATCAATGTGTTCTTCGGTAAGTAATACCCCCGGGTGTGTTGCATATACTCCCGCTACAAGGCTTGAATAGGGCTCTGAAGATTTTTCTACGGTTCTGTCGGAATCTGTTGAAATAATTAGGATATCTCCGGCTTCGTATTCGGAAATGCTTCCTTCAACATCAAAAATTTCTGCGACATCGGCTCCGCTATTCTGGGTGCCGCCGTTAAAGAAACCTCTCCCCGCGGAATTGATACGGGCAACATTTACTGTTCCCGGGTTTCCGGATTTGAAAACAGCTATTGAGCCATTGCTATGGGTTTCAACAGTAAGCACAGGGTTGGTATTGGATTCGTTATAGTTGACAAACCTGGCTGCCCGGCCTGTACCAAATGATGGTGTCCAGGCATAAATGGCATTTCCTGTACCGTCGGCAGTTGTTTCTACTCCGTCTCCGCCGTTCGAGGCATTGGCTGTAATTCCGTTTCCATTCCCGTCTGCGATGGCGATCAGTGCGGGGCCGTTTCCTGCGGGGTTACTGGCGTGGAATAATCCGGCGTATCCTCCGGTACCTGAAGATACTCCATAGATACCTGCCGTTCCGAAGTTGGCAAACTGAGAATTCACCTCTCCTCTTACGGCTGCTTTTGTCCCGGTAACCTTGTCTACCTTGAAGTTTCCTGCAATACCGTTTCCTACGGTAGTTACGGTGATTACATCGCTGGTATTGGATTCATTGAAGATATTGAACCGTCCCGCCCGTCCGGTAGCGAATGAGGGAACCCAGGCATACAGGGCATTTCCGGCCCCGTCAATATTGGCCTCAACACCATTCCCGTCTTTACTTGCATTAGCGGTGATCGCATTTCCGTTTCCATCTGTAATGGCTACTAATGCGGGACCGTTGCCTGAAACGTTGGAGGCATGGAATAATCCGGCATATCCTCCGGTACCTGACGAGACCCCAAAAATACCCGCCGCACCAAAGTTCCCGAATATGGTTTTAACTTCCCCTCTTACTGCAGCGGCTACACTATTGGTGTTATTCACAAGGAAGGATGCGGCATTGCCCTGGGTATTGTCAGGAATATTCCCGTTTCCGTTGGTCTCTACTTCAAAAGCATTTTTATCATTGGTCTGGTTGGTATTTTCAAACCGTCCTGCACGCCCGGTACTGTTACTGAGGCCGATTTGTCCGTAAACTCCGATACCGGTACCTGAAGTGTTGGTGGCTATGAACCCTCTTACTCCATATCCGCCGCCATCATTCCTGCCGACCACAGCACCTGCAATATCACTCGTATTCCTGCCTACTACGGCTTCTCCGTTGCCATTGTTATCCCCTACGACACCGGCAGAAGACTGGCTGTTGGTCGCTCCGTGCAATGCGAAACCCGCTCCTGTGGAGCTTTCCACACCTGCACCGTTCCCGGTAGTGGAAACATTGATGACTGTTCCGTTTCCTACGGTATTTGCGTTAAGAACGTTATTATTATTTGCGTTATTAAAAATAGCAATGGTGGCGGGGATACCATTGGCGCTTGTTGCGTTAAGGCCTGTTCCTGAATTGCTGTTCGCATAAACTCCATATCCGGAGGCGCTGGAATTACCGTAAACGCCCAGCCCGTTCGGAGTAACGCCGTAAACGCCCCATCCGCTACCGTTCTGGCTTCCCCAGACTCCGACGCCAAGGCCTCCTGTACCGTTATTTATTCCCCGGATTCCTGAAGCAAAACCTCCGGGTGAAGTACTGTTTACAATACCCCTTACGGCAGCAATACTTGAAGTTGTAGTGTTATTTACCCCTTCCAGGGAGGTCCCGTCGCCATCATTGGTTAAAGAAAACAGATTTCCGGCATTATTTACCGTGTTGGAATAAGGAATGACAAATCCGCCTCCGCCGCCTCCACCCGCAGTTTTCGCATACATGGCATACGGAACGCTTAACAGCTGGCTTGTTCCTGTGATGGTATAGGTTGTTCCTCCCGTGGGATCTGTTTCTGTTTTCAGGTAATAATTCCCTGTTGACCAGTCAATGGTTGAAAAATTTCCCGAAAGTACTGTTCCTGTTCCCAGCTCCATAGTGATAAGCCCGTTTATGTTGGTATTTCCTGTGAGCCTTTCGGAGTAAACGGCAGCTCCTGCCGGAGAGCCTTGCAGAATGCTTGCTCTGATTCCAATGCTTTGATTGGTAAGGATT
The DNA here is from genome assembly GCF_041361455.1 of Chryseobacterium gossypii. Lineage (NCBI taxonomy): Bacteria > Pseudomonadati > Bacteroidota > Flavobacteriia > Flavobacteriales > Weeksellaceae > Chryseobacterium > Chryseobacterium gossypii. The sequence continues at coordinate 12,511 of NZ_JBGCUR010000021.1, forward strand.
TGTCCCGAATTGTTCCTGACAATAGCCTGATAGCTCATTTTTTCAGGCACTTGCGCGGAAGCCAAAAAGATTCCGGACAGGATCCCCATAAATAATAATATTTTTTTCATGGCAGTTATTTTTTAATGATTTTAAATGTTTTGATGTTCTTACCTTCCTGATTTATCCTGATCATATACATTGCTGACGGGAGGGAAGAAAAGTCTAATTCAGACTTTGACCGGGTGATCTTATCCTTTTTTATTAATTTTCCCTGAGCGTCAAACAATTCGTAATCTGAATTTTTATAGCTGTTAGCCTTAAAATCCAGATATAAATAATCTTTGAACGGATTAGGATAAAGTAAAATGCCTTTTTCAGATAATGATGAGGTTTCTTCAGTGGCGAGTGTAGTGATTTCATAGGCCTGTTGTACACCTTCCATTATATTATTGTTGCTCCCCTTGGTCATATAGGCAGCCTGGCCTATGCTGTAAGAGACCGAACCGTTACCTCCTGTAGCATTTGCGCCTGTGGCCAAAACGGCAGACTGCGCTTTCAGCAAACTGACGGAAATGGTAAAAAGTATAAGGAAGAAGCAGTGAATAGATGTTCTTTTCATATAAAATATTTTTTGGGTTACTAAGGGTTGAATAATTTGGGAATACTAAATTACCATATATCAGAGACCGGTATGGGGAAAATAGATGAACGACAAAAAAAATCGACGAATGGCAAGCGGGGTATGAGCAGGAAAATTAAAAGCCGAAGAAACCCTGGTTTAAGGGTTGAAAAAAGACAGGTTATCTTTATAAGCTCTTCCAATGGGAAGTTTGATCTGATGTATGAGCTCTACCTCATGGTTGGTTTTACTTCTGATGAGGTGTCTTGGTACGGCATAGCTGCGGTGTATCCTCACGAAAGAATCAAAGAAGGTTTTATGCAGCAGATTGCCGAGAGAATCTAAAATGCAATGTTTTTTTTCAGGAGTTACAATCCTGGTGTAATCCTTTAAAGCTTCCAGGTACAGGATATCGGTTATTTTAATCTGGAAAATATGACTGCCTTCTTTTATCCTGAGACTGTTCTCACCGAGTAAGGTATCAAAACAATCACATTTTTCCTTCATCTCAAAAAAAGCGAAGAGTTTTTGCATCGAGATACAAAAGCGTTCCGGCTTTAAAGGTTTTATGATAAAATCCAAAGAGTCCAGTTCGAAAGCGTCAATGGCAAATTCAGCATGAGAGCTGATAAAGATGCATGCAGGGATCTTATGGGCCAGTTTTCTGAATTCCAGGCCATCCATTCCCTTTAACTTTGTTTCGATGAATAAAAGATCAACAGGAAGTTCAAGATAGGGGATTGCCTTTTCAGCTGAATCAAAGGATGCAACGATTTCTATATTTTCATATCGCCTCAGATAATGGTGAAGAACCAGCCTGTCCAGCTCATCATTATCAATAATCATGCATCTTATATTGGGAATCATGATACTCTGGATATTAGTTTTTATACATTTTAAGCATACAACTTAAAAAGTAATATAAAGTTAGTAAAATTCTATAAATCAACAGTATGATATGGATTATTTAACATTTAAAAGTAACATCTGGAAAAATGATTTTGTTTTTTCTTCTGAAAATGTTATCTTGTAAATCTCACAATATAGACAGAATTTAATGCTAGAAAAGAAAGAACATAATTATGAGAAAGCGGTTTTGGTAGGATTGATTACCAAGGACCAGGATGAGGAAAAGCTGCAGGAATACATGGATGAGTTGGAATTTCTCGCCTATACGGCGGGAGCTACGGTTGAAAGGAGGTTTACTCAAAAGCTGTCGCAACCGGATTCAAGAACTTTTGTAGGGAGCGGCAAGGCACAGGAAATAAAAGATTATGTAAAGGAAAACGAAATAGGAACCGTAATTTTTGATGATGAGCTCTCTCCTTCACAGCTCAAAAATCTTGAAAAAGAGCTTGAAGTGAAAATTCTGGACAGGACCAATCTTATTCTTGATATTTTTGCGCAAAGAGCACAGACATCCTATGCAAGAACGCAGGTGGAGCTGGCTCAATACGAATATCTCTTACCCAGGCTGACAAGAATGTGGACCCACCTGGAACGTCAGAGGGGGGGAATCGGGATGAGAGGTCCCGGAGAAACAGAAATTGAGACAGACCGCCGTATCATCCGTGACAGGATCTCATTACTAAAGGATAAGCTGAAAACCATTGATAGACAGATGGCCACTCAAAGGAACAACAGGGGGAAAATGGTGCGGGTGGCTTTGGTAGGATATACCAACGTTGGAAAATCCACCCTGATGAACTCGCTTTCAAAATCCGAGGTTTTCGCTGAGAATAAATTGTTTGCTACTCTTGATACCACTGTAAGAAAGGTAGTGATCGGGAATCTTCCGTTTTTATTGACGGATACGGTAGGCTTTATCAGAAAATTGCCGACACAGCTTGTTGAATCCTTCAAGTCTACCCTTGATGAGGTGAGAGAAGCAGATCTGCTGATTCATGTAGTGGATATCTCCCACGAGAGCTTTGAAGATCATATTGCTTCGGTCAATCAGATCCTGCAGGAGATCGATGCACACAGAAAGCCGATGATCATGGTTTTCAATAAGATCGATGACTTTAGCTATGAGAAGAAAGATGAAGATGATCTTACACCGGCAACCAGGAAAAATATTTCTTTGGAAGAATGGAAGAAAACCTGGATGGCTAAATCGAAATATCCTACTGTTTTCATTTCTGCCCTGACGAAAGAGAATTTCCCTGAGATGAAAAGACTGATCTATGATGAGGTAATGAAGATCCATATTTCAAGATTTCCTTACAATGATTTTCTTTTCGAATATTTTGACAATGACGACGAAGAAAATAACAATTGATGAAATATCCTTTTTTCCTACTGCTGCTTTTTGCCTCAGCTTTCGGGTTCTGCCAGAAACCAAAGGTTGATTTTAAAAGCATTGAGAAGAACCTTAATAACCCTCAGTCACCCTACAATTATGACAAGCTGATATTTAAATACAAAGGCTATTCGAAATCCCTGGACAGTATTGAAGGCCAGTATCTTTATTACGGCAGGAATTTCAGGAGTGATAATGTTTCAATATCAAACGAAGGTTTTAAAAAGCTTGCGGAAGCTTTTAAAAATAAAGACTTTGATGAATGCATCAGGCAAGGAAAGGTACTGTATGATAAAGATCCCACCAATCTGGATATTTTGCTCATTATGCTTCGGGCTTATGACTCAAAAAAGGATGAGGACAACTTCGTTTATCATTTGAATCAGTTCAGGACCCTGGCCGAAGCGATAAAAAGTTCCGGAGACGGAAAAACCGAAAAGACCGCCTATATGGTGAACTCTGTAGGGGATGAATATATTTTGCTGAACGTCCTGAACATTGGCGAAGGGTATACCCGGGGCTCAAAAGCGGCTAAAGACGGAATAATCGATATCTGGGAAAAAGGTAACGACAAAATATATATCAAAATACTTTATTTAGACCTATAAAAAACAGCATAGTGGAGTTATATTATTCATTTTCAGCATTGATTGTTTTAGCATCGATATTCGCATACCTTAATTACAGATTTTTAAAGTTGCCAAGTACCATCGGGATTATGGTAATTGCCATTGCCGTTTCCATATTCCTGGTTTTGTTCGGTGAGACCGTGCTGCCAAGAACTTTCGGCCATCTCAACAATCTGATGAACAGCATTGATTTCACAGAAGTTCTGATGGGTGCTATGCTCAACTTTCTTCTTTTTGCCGGAGGGATCCACATTAATATAGATGATCTTAAAGAGCAGTTCCGGCCAGTGGTCATCTTTTCAACGGCCGGTGTTGTGATCTCCACATTTGTAGTCGGTTTCGGGACCTATTATTTACTGCCATTGGTAGGGCTCCAGCTTCCGTTCATTTATTGTCTGGTCTTTGGAGCTCTAATTTCCCCTACCGACCCTGTTGCTGTTTTAAGTATTCTAAAGCAGGCCAAAGTGTCTAAATCCCTGGAAACGAAAGTTGCCGGAGAATCTCTTTTTAATGATGGTATGGCCGTAGTGGTTTTCACTGTAGTCTTGCAGCTGGCCATTGGCAAGGAAGTGGATCTTGGGCTTGAGAGTATCGTTTTATTATTGCTGAAAGAAGCCGGAGGCGGTCTGTTGCTGGGAGTGGTTTTAGGCTGGATCACCTCCAGGCTGATGCGTGAAGTGGATGATTATATTATCTCCGTCCTGGTAACGCTTTCTGTGGTGATGGGAGGATATCTTATTGCAAGGCAGATGCATATTTCAGGGCCTTTAACGATGGTTGCGGCAGGATTGTTTATGGGGAATTTCAATATGAAATTTAAAATGAAATCCGTAACCCAGGACTATCTGATTAAATTCTGGGAACTGATAGATGAGATTCTGAATGCCGTACTTTTCTTATTCATAGGCTTTGAACTTCTGATGATAAAAGATCTGAGGCATTTTATGATCCCGGGACTGGTAGCCATTGTGGTGGTTTTGCTGGCACGGTTCATTTCAATCTGGGGGCCTACAAAATTTATGTCTTTAAGGACAAGATTCAACCCGCAAACGGTAAAAGTGCTTGTATGGGGAGGGATCCGGGGAGGCGTTTCCATCGCACTGGCCCTGTCTGTCCCTAAAAGTGAATACAGCACCATTATTCTGAGCATCACATATTGTGTGGTTGTTTTTTCGATCATAGTTCAGGGGCTTACTATCGGAAAGGTTGCCAATCCTAAGAAGATCGCTAAGGAAGAGCAGGAACAGAGCACAACAATTTCGTAAAGAGCTATGGCAGATATAGTAAAAGAAATACAGGAGGCGCTGGCAGTGCTGTCCATTCCCGAAAAAGCGGAGTTTTTCCCGAAGTTTTTTAAAACAGGAAAAGGGGAGTATGGAGAAGGGGATTTGTTTTTAGGGGTGAAAGTTCCTGACCAGAGATCTGTGGCCAGGGAATATTATTCAAAAATATCTTTGGAAGAATTAAGCAGGCTGCTCTCCTCAAAATATCATGAACACAGGCTTACCGCTATATTTATGCTGGTCAGTAAGTTTGAGAAAGCCAAGGACCCGGAGACGAGGGAAAGCATTATAACATTTTACCTGGATCATCTGCCGTACATCAACAATTGGGACCTGGTAGATTCCAGCTGCTATAAGATATTGGGCCGGTATGCCTTTGAAAATCAGAAAGAAGGCTTATTGAGAAAGCTTTCGGATTCCGAAGAAATGTGGCACAAAAGGATTGCCGTGGTCGGGACCATGCATTATGTGAAAAAAGGTTCCTTTGCCTTAACTAAAGAATTGGTTACCAGAAACCTGAAACATACCCACGATTTGATGCATAAGGCCAATGGATGGCTTTTAAGAGAAATGGGGCAGAAAAATGAGGAAGAATTGATCCGGTATCTGAACACATACTATAAGGAAATGCCGAGAACCTGTCTGAGATATGCCATTGAAAAGCTGGATGAGGAGGTGAGGCAGGATTATCTGAAAGGAAGGATATGACGGATTGTTTCTTCTGGAAAGCATTCGCCCATTATTTTTTGCATCTGGTTTTTCCGGTTTTCATTGCATTGATCTTTTATCGGGCAAACTGGAAAAAAGTATATCTGATCTTGTTGGCCACCATGCTTGTGGATGCGGATCATCTGTTTGCCGATCCGGTTTTCGATCCTTCAAGGAATAGCGTCGGCTTTCATATTTTACATTCATATTTTGCCATTGCGGTGTATTTTTTGATGCTTTTCTTTAAAGGAAATATCAGGATTATCGGCATAGGGCTTTTATTTCATATGATAACTGATTTTCAGGATTTTCATTTCTGGTGTCATTAATATTTTCTTTTAATATTTATAAAGTCATAGATTTTTTGTATTTTGTAGACGGTTTATGAGAATAAGAGAACTCTTACATTATACTTTTATTTTTCCTGTCCTGGCGGTAATATATTACTTTTCCGGACTGATAGGAAATGGTATTGCCTGTGATGTAATTGCGGGTCTGTTGCTTACCGGCAGCGTATTATCTGCCGTTCACCATGCAGAAGTTGTCGCCCATAAAGTGGGAGAACCTTTCGGGACTATTATTTTGGCGCTTTGTATTACAATCATTGAAGTGGCACTGATTATTTCCCTGATGGTGGCAGGGGGAGACCAGGCCATCACACTGGCCAGAGATACGGTTTTTGCAGCCGTAATGCTTATTCTGAACGGAATTTTAGGAATCTGTATCCTGGTAGGCGGGGTGAAATACTATGAGCAGTTTTTTGCAAGGACCTCGGCAACAACCTACCTGGTAAGTATTGTCTCCATTCTGGTTTTAACCCTTGTGCTCCCTAATTTCACCTCAAGTGTGAATGGGCCTTTTTATAATGAGGCCCAGCTGACTTTTGTCTCCATTGCATGTCTGGTCATTTACGGGGTCTTCCTGATGGTGCAGACTGTAAGGCATAGGAGCTATTTTATTGTTCCTGAAGAGCACCCGGGAGAACATTATATTCCTTCTCTGACTAAAACTCTGGTAAGCTTCGTTTTCCTGATCATCTGCTTAGGAATAGTGGTCCTGATGGCCAAAGGGCTTTCCGGAACCATTGAAAACATGGTTCAGAGTTTAGGTGCTCCGAAATCTTTGGTGGGAGTTATCATTGCTGCGGTGGTTCTTCTTCCGGAAGGGATGGCAGCCATCAGGGCGGCGAGGAGCAATCAGATACAATCAAGCCTGAATCTGGCTCTGGGATCAGCTTTGGCAAGTATTGGCCTCACCATTCCCGCAGTCTCCATGGTTTGCATTATGTATGACATACCTTTGGTTCTGGGCCTGGATAAGAAAGATATTATCCTGCTGTCTCTTTCCGTATTTATCGTTATGCTTTCACTGAGCCGGGGAAAGACAAATATCCTTTACGGAACAGTTCTGCTGGTTAATCTGGCGGCTTATATCTTTACCGTTATTGTACCCTGATCACAGCCTTCTGGCCAGTTCCATTTTAAACGCCATCAGTCTGGCGATATTTTCAGCTTTATAAATTGCCATATCAGCATTTTCGCCGGCAAAATTTTCTTCTACCGTGCTTGTCCATAGCTCCAGCCACCTGTCGAAATGCTTTTTCTCCATAGCCCGGATCTCATTGATAGGAAAATGGGCTCCCATAGGATTTCCCTTATACGTCATCTGCCCGAAAAGGATGGATTCCCAAAAAGAATACATTTTCGGAAGATGCTTATCCCAGTCTACCTTGGCGATATCATTAAAGAAAAATCCAATCGTCTCATCCCGGGTTACCTTTGCATAAAACGAATTGACAAGCAGCTCTATATCTTCTCTTGATTCCAGTTTTTTCATAGATCAAAGTTAGTTTAAAATCAATTTAAAAATTCAATCACTCACTTGATAAATTTCATGAAAACAATATTTTATCTTTGTGCATTATTTTGGCGGAAGATATACATAAAATGACCAAAGGAATGGCAACAGGGTTTAGAAAAAAGATTCTTCAAAAGAATACCGAGAACAGCGGTTTCGGAGATAATGCTTCAGGAAGGTTCATTAAAAAGGACGGCCTTCCGAATGTTGAACGTAAAGGAGTGAATATCTTCAATCGCTACAGCTGGTATCATACCATGCTGAATCTGTCTACATTCCGGTTCCTTTCCTATCTGGTAATTGCTTATATTCTGGTTAATCTGGTTTTTGCCCTTATATATTATCTGATAGGAGTCGAGCATCTCACCGGGATTGATAAAAGCGATCCTCTGAATGAGTTTATTGATGTCTTTTTCTTCAGTTCCCAGACTTTTACAACAGTGGGATACGGAAGAATAGCTCCGGTAGGATTCATGGCGAGTCTGGTGGCAACTTTTGAGGCCTTTCTTGGACTGCTTACTTTTGCCATAGCAACAGGTTTGTTTTACGGAAGGTTTTCAAGACCCAGAGCATACCTTAAATTTTCTGATATCGCATTGATCGCCCCATTTCATGAGGCCTCCGCTTTAATGTTCAGGCTTGCACCTTATAAAAACAATGCTTTAACGAGTGCCGAAGTAGTGGTTTCCGCCGCAATTGAGGTAAATGAGAACGGTGACACCAAAAGTAATTTTTATACTTTAAAAACCCAGCTGAGTCATATCAATACCTTAGCTTTAAATTGGACGGTTGTACACAAAATAGATGAGGATTCGCCGTTTTACGGCTTTACAAAAGAAGATTTCAAAAATACGGATATAGAGATCATTGTTCATGTGCGTGCTTTTGATGAGGTTTTTTCCAATACGGTGGTACAGCGTACGTCATACGTATCCGAAGAAATAATTTATGGGGCCAGGTTCGCCCCAATGTATTATCCTGCCAAGGATAATACATCAACGATTCTGGACCTGGATAAGATCAATGATTACAAGACAGCCGAAATTTCCACGTTAGTACCTGAAGAATAAATGGATTTGGAATTATATAAAAAACAAGCCCTGCAAAAGCAGAAAGATCATAAAAAATTTTTAGACGGATTAAAGAAAAAGCCGCCCAAAAATCTTGACTATGTCGTCCAGGAAAGCCATGATGAAGTGTTTGAGAATATCAATTGCCTGCAATGTGCCAACTGTTGCAAAACCACCGGACCATTATACACGGAAAAAGACATTGAACGTATTGCCAAGCACCTTCGTATGAAACCCGCTGATTTTGAATCCAGATTCCTTAGGATAGATGAGGATCAGGATAAAGTTTTGCAGAGCCTTCCCTGTTTCTTCCTGAATGAGGACAATACCTGCTCAATTTATGATGTGAGGCCCAAAGCATGCCGTGAATATCCGCATACTGACCGTAAGAAGATCTATCAGATCAACAGCATTATGATGAAAAACACGGTGATTTGCCCCGCAGCTTACGAGTTTGTGGAAAAAATTATGAGAAATTTAGGAAAATGATGTATAATCCCAAATCGTCTTAAAGAGTTATAAAGTACGTTAAATAAGCACTTTAGAGATAATTTTAAATATAATAGGCCGTTTAGTGTAAACAAACCAACAAATATTATATTATGAAAAAGTTATTTTTAACTGCTGCGTTTACATTAGTCGGAGTAATCGCTGTATCGGCTCAAACGGAAACCCAAAAACCGGTTGAAAACTCTAATAACCAAACGACTACTCAAACCCAACAACAGAATACACAGGCTACAACTGATTGGAATACCAATACAGCAGCTGCCCAAAATCAAAATACAACAACTACTGCTACGGCTGATACTACGGTGACAGCTGATACCAGTGCAGCAGGAAACACTAAAACTGCTGAAGCGACAAAAGAAGAAAGAAAGGAAAAGAAGAGGAAGTCTAAATAAGTATTAGTCAAAATCGAACGAAGTCCTGAAATAGCAGATATTTCAGGGCTTCTTCTTTGTGGCTTGGTATAAAGTGCAGATAGCCAGGGTTATAATATAAAACATCTTAAAAAATTATAAAATACGTTAAACAATACAATTTGTGCTGTTTTAGTATAAAAATTGATGTTTTAAAAAAACAAACCACCAAAATATTACATTATGAAAAAGTTATTTTTAACATTAACGTTTGCACTAGCAGGTATGATCACAGCTTCGGCTCAGGTAACTCCGCAAAACAGAACAGATACCACCCGGACTGATAGTCAACAGCAACAAAGAAATGATGATGCAAGAATGAAAAAAGATAATATGAACGCTGATCAGGACAGGTCTATGGCGGATACTAACAGGACCGGGAATAAAAGAGATGCAATAAAAGAAGATAAAAAGACAAAGAAGAAAATGAAGTAAATAAAGAAGTAGAAAAGAGAGTCCCGGAATGATTCATTCCGGGATTTTTTTATGGCCGAAAGGGTACTGCTGTTTACAAATAAGAAGATCAGTATAAAAGTGCTTTTAAAAGATCCCCGGATGATGTATTCGGGGATTTTTATTGTCTTTTATATTTTGTAATCTAAGGTGCAACAACAAAAGAGCCCAATAATATATAAGCACAACCTCATCCTTTACACGGCCTATACAACAATAAGTTTTAATAAATCCTTAATATATTTTTTGATCTACTAAAGGTTTTACTTCAGTCATAAATTTTTTCATGGATGACTGAACCAATTCCGGACACAGCATACCGAAGTTATGTAGCAACATGAGATGATCAATACCCATCTGATGTAATTCAACGATTTTGTCAGATACTGTTTCGGGTGAGCCAAAAAGAGAAAGCCCGGTTTTGATAATATCATCATAGGTTTGTTGCTTCGCATAAAGCCGGGTCTTTACATAAAGATTAAAAGCTTCTTCAGCATTTTCTTTTGCCTGATCATCCGTATCCGCAATATGGGTATGAAAGGCAAATATTGCTGAGAGAGGTTTTTTATCACCATCTGATGCTCCCTGCTTATGTTGATTAGTAATAGATTGTATTTCCGAAAAATGATCTACAGAGGCATAAGGAATACAGATCATATTATAGCCTTGTTTTCCTATAAAATAGGCAGCCTCTTTCCGCAAAGCGGCAATATATAAAGGAACCTCTCTTTGTACCGGTAAAATATTGATCTTTACGTTACGGATCGAATGAAATTTGTTAGAATCACAGGCTTCACCTTTTAAGGCGCGATCTAATATTGCTAAATTTTCATCAAAACGTGCTCTTTTCTCTTCCAATGAAATATCATAGCCTTCAAATTCATGTTTCAAATACCCTGAGCCCACTCCTAATATCAGCCGCCCTGAAGAAATTATATCAAGCATTGTATAATTTTCAGCAATATTCAGTGGATGATGAAAGGGAAGGATGGAGATGGCAGGGCCCAGCTTTATGTTCTTTGTTCTTTGGGATAAGGCAGAAAGAAAAACGGCAGGATTAGGGATCACTCCGTATTCGTGAAAATGATGTTCAGCAACAAAAAAAGCATCATAGCCTAATTGATCTGCTAAAACACCCTGCTCCATAAGTTGATGGTAAAACTCAGGAAGGCTTCTTTGTAAAGTGGGATAATGATCTTGTACCGAAAAAATGGAATAATGCATTTGTGTATTATTAATTTTTTAAAGATATAAATTTTAATTATTTGTTAGTTATATGCCCATTCAAAAGAAAATAATTTGGCCTTTTCGTTAATGTAACTTTCTTAAAATGTACAGGCTTATCAAGATCCTTTATAATAAACATCAGAATTAGCTGCGTGGCATTACAAGGGGACTTTTTAGTCATATAACGGTAAGAACTAATGTTGGAATGTTCCCTTAAGATATACTGTTAAAGGAATGGGAAGAATAGAAAATGTTTCTGCCAGAGGACTGATAATGAATTGGATATTATTATGCATTTGTCTTTAATAGGCAGATTATCAGTAAATTAAATTGATGAAGGGTCGGAGTAGGATGTGTTTTTTTTAATTTATAACGCGATAATAATAGCTTTGTTAAAAAAATGAATATGAAGAAAATAATTATGATTTGCATTAATCTCTTTTGTTAATGCATTTTCTCAGGACACGGCAGCATATTGTGGTTTTGATGCTGTTATGAGAAAATGAATGCTAAATATCCCGATTAGAAAAAAGAAGGAATGGGCTTTACACAGGCTAGGCATGCTGTAGATGCGGCAATATACAATGGAACTACTCTTCCTGATCTGGGACCATGCTCTCAATTACAGTACGGACAGATGGAGGATTATGCAGTAAGATTTTAGATGTATTAGGAACATCTGAGGTGAAAAATAGCTCGGAAACTAAAATGGTTTATATAAAGTCTGAAAATAAATTGAAATTGGTTGGTGGTAAGAATAGGGGTCAGCTCACGAAAAGTAAAAAAAACCGGGTTAAGGATAAAATCTATCAAACTATATAATTTCGATTGTTATCTTAAATTATTCATTCTTGACTAGTACGATTATCTTCACTTACATTAATATTTGGGTATTAATTTTATAAGTTACATTCTATATTGATTGGGGAATTTTTGTTTTTTTTATTATAGTGGATATTAAATAAATATTGGTTACAAAAATATTCAGATATATGAAAATCAAAAACTTAACATAATAAAATACATTAAGTTAATTTAGATTTATAATCTTACATTTGATATAATAAATTAAAAATATGAAGCGTAATATCTTTATTTTTGCCCTGATGATTCCTTTTTTTGGATTTTCACAGTGGACAAGAACAGAGTTGAGATCTCAAAAAGTAAAAAAATCTCAAGAAAAATTAGAATATACTGGACTATATTCATTAAATGCTGATCAGCTCAGACAAAGTTTACAAAAAGCTCCTGCCCGTTTTTCGAGCGAAAAGGGAGTTGTGATTTCACTTCCTGCAGCTAATGGGAAATTGGAAAGATTTCAGGTTTGGGAATACTCAAATATGGCTCCGGAGCTACAGGCTAAGTTTCCAGATATTAAATCTTATGTAGGAAGAGGATTGGAAGACCCTTCTGTTTATTTAAGATTTAGCCTTTCTCCAGTAGGATTTTCGTCAATGATTACCCGATCTGGAATATCAGAGTTTATTGAACCTTATACTGAAGACAGCAGTGTATATGCTGTTTTTGATTCCAACGCAAAAAGAGGACAGGATAAAGAACCTTTTGAATGCTCTGTTAAGGATATTGCAGAAAGAACTGCAGAAAAAAAAAGCGAAAGTGTAAATAAGAAAGCAGCTGGTTTTAATGTTTTCAGGCTTGCTTTATCATGTACTGGAGAATATGCACAATATCATTTAGCAGCTGCTGGTACTCCTGCTACAGCCACAGATACTCAAAAAAAAGCAGTAATTTTGGCTGCAATGAATACTTCTTTAACTAGAATGAATGGTGTTTTTGAAAAAGATTTATCATTACATTTTAATCTGATTGCTAATAATGATGTTGTTATTTTCTTAGATCCTGCAACGGATCCTTATGATGATACAGATGCCGATACTACTAATGATTTCGACAATGAAGGGGCATACTATGGCATAGCAAACCGAATCCAATTGGGTGATTATGACATGGGTCATTTGGTAGACAGAAGAGATGGTACTGGAGTAGCTAGTTTAGGTGTAATATGTGGAAATATAAAAGCAGCAGGCTATACTGCATCCAATTTCCCAGAAGGAAGCACATTTGATATAGACTATGTTGCCCATGAGATGGGGCATCAGATGGGTGCTGGTCATACTTATACGATGTATGCTTCTCAAACCGACCAGAAAGTTGAGCCTGGAAGTGGTTCTACTATTATGTCATATGCAGGAATAACGGGAGGAAGTAACGATGTTCAGTTTAATGTTGGTGATTACTATCATACCAATAGTATTACCCAAATAAAAAATAAAATAAACAGTATTGTCTGTGGTATCAATACTCCTTTTGCAAATCCTGCTCCAAATATAAGTGCAGGAGCAGATTATACAATTCCCATATCTACTCCATTTGTATTAACAGCAACTACAACAGATGGCAATATTGCTTCGTATACCTACACATGGGAGCAAGCAGACCAGGCTGCTGCGGCTCAACTTGGAGCTAATAATATTTCAGCTGCTTATCCAACAAAGCCGACGGGCCCTACATTTAGATCTTTATCTCCCGTAACTACACCAACAAGGTATTTTCCTGACTTTAATAAAGTCTTAGGAGGTGTTTTGTCGACACGATGGGAGTCGGTTTCCAGTATTGCAAGAGAACTTAATTTTACGGCTACCGTAAGAAATAATGATCCATTAGCACCTCAGACTAATAAAGATGATGTAAAATTAACTGTTAATGCAGCAGCTGGTCCTTTTCAAGTGACAGCACCCGCATTTGGACAGTCATTAGCCTCTGGAAGCGCCATTAATGTAACTTGGGATGTTGCAGGTACCAATCAGGCTCCTATAAATACGGCCAATGTGAATATTAAATTATCTACAAATGGAGGTCAGACATTTACCGTTATAGCAGCCAACACACCTAATGACGGTAGTCAGCAGGTGAATATTCCTGCTGGCTCTACTTCATCCAATGCTTACATTATGATAGAGGCTGTTGGAAATGTATATTACGCCGTGAGTCCTAGTTTTGTGATCGATTATAATGTTACAGGAGAAACTTGTGCTACTTATACTTACAGCGGTGCCCCGGTAGCAATTACCGATGGTCCAGGAGGCGGACCAACTGTAGATAATATATCATCACCAAAAGTGATAGCACCATTAGTGGTAAATAATACTGGTACGATTACTAAAATTAAAGTTATTCCATCCATTACACATCCTAATGTAAGGCATCTGTCAATTGGAATAGAAAGTCCTGTGGGAAGCTCTGCTATTATATGGAATCGTGCATGTAATAATGCCTCAGGTATTACAGCTTCATTCAGTGATGCTGGAAATGCTGTAGTTTGCGCGTCACCTATTCAAGGAGAAACAAAATCAAATGAATCTCTGAGTATCTTTAAAGGACACACAGCACAAGGACTATGGAAATTATTTGCTTCAGACAATATAGCTGGAAATGCAGGGACTATTACGGGATGGTCTCTGGAGGTATGTACAAGAGAAACTCAAAATTTAGGAACTCATGATACCACTTCTCCATTGGCAGATGATATCAAAATTTATCCTAATCCAAGTGATGGTAATTTCTTTATTAAATCAAGAAACTTAAAAGGAGAAATAAAAGTAGGAATGTTTGATGCTAGCGGAAGATTAGTATTTTCATCTGCTTATCAAAGTGAAAGTGACAGTGACAGTACAAAAGAGTTTAATGTAAATGTGCCTAAAGGAGTTTATGTTATCAGCATAAATTCTTCAAAAGGGGTATACAATACTAAACTTGTCATTAAATAACAGGATTAATAATTTCTCAATAAAAAGGGCTAGTGAAAACTGGCCCTTTTTTTATATAAATTTAATTTATATTGCGGGGTCAGCCGACGAAAAGTAAAAAAACAGGGTTAAGGATAAAATCTATTGAGAATATGATTTTAATAGTTATTATAAATTATTCAATCTTAATGGTCTCAACTCTTCTGGTTTTAACATTACTTTATTATTACAAAAATCTTCATCTCACAGGGGGATTATGAAAGATGTGTTATATCTTTAAATTTTGTATTTTTAAGAAAAAATAAATATGAAACAAATTTATCGATTAGTAATTATGTTGGGGTTATTGCCCGCAGCCATTTTTGGGCAATACACACAAAGTTTTGATTCGGCTACAATGCCAGCAGATTGGACCATAATTAACGGAGGAGATCCGGGAACATGGGAAACATGGACTACTTATGACGCATATACTACTATTGATCCTCATTCAGGATCTCATTATTTGGGATTGGAATATGGTTCAAGTGCTCACGATGATTATGCAGTAAGCCCAGCAATAGTAGTTAGCGCAGGGGTATCTGATAAATTAACCTTTTGGAGTAAGAATGGAGGAAGTGGGCTTGCAGAAGAGTTTGATATTAAAATATCAACAACAACACCTACTGTCGCTGGTTTAACAAATACACTTGCCAGTGCAGTGAGTCCTCCAACCACATGGACTCAGTATACCTATGATCTGACCCCATATGTTGGACAAACTATATACATTGCTTTTTATTCTTCAACAGAAGATATTTGGTTTATTGGAATAGACGACTTTGAAATATCAGGCAGTATGCTTGGAGTGTCTGAGGCAAAACAGAAAACCGTATCCATGTATCCAAATCCAGTTATTGATATATTAAATATTGACAGTAAAAATAAAATGTCTGAAATTAATATCTACGACATGTCAGGAAGACTGCAAAAGCAGGAAAAAATAAATTCAGAAAATGCTAAAATTAATTTAACCGAACTGAGAACCGGAAGTTATATTGTAAGGATAAAAGATGAGAACTCAGAAAAGAGTCATAAGATTATAAAAAAGTAAATCTAAAAACAAAAGCGGTTCAGGCGAGCCGCTTTTATTTTTTTTAGTAATCAGTGATACAAAGCAAAGAATTTTACCAATTATTTTTGACCATTAAACCATTTTTTTTAATAGATAGTTGTTTCTTTCTATAGTTCTTTTCTTCCAGTTCATGATTAATATTATTATTCACTTAGGATTGGTCGAAGAACAATAAAAAACAAGGTTAAGGATAAAACCTATCAAAAATTAAATTTTGATAGATAAATTATAAAGTATTTACAAATCCTGTATTTTATTTTTCTTGATCCAGTTATGAAGGTTTGCTGGAGTGGAATTATAGCGTTTTGCTATAAATTTTTTGGTAGAACCATTTTTAAGTAAAGCCTCTATTTCCAATTTGTGAGCATCAAGTTTACTTTTTCCTGGTCCTTTTGGTCTACCTAATTTAACTCCGTTTGCTTTTTTTGTCTGCAACGCTTCTTTTGTTCTTTTGGAAATCAAATCTCTTTCAATTTCTGATACCATAGAAAATACCATTGCCATCACTTTGCTCTGTATGGTATTATCAAGTTGCCAGTTTCCTTTGACAGTGTAAATATTAATGCCTTTATCTGTAGCAATAGAAATTATTTCCATACATTCAAGCATACTGCGCCCCAATCTGGAAAATTCGTTTAAAAGGATAGTATCTCCTTTCTGTAGGCTTTCAATAATATCCCCAATTTTTCGTTTTCTCCAATGAATCTTTCCGGAGATTTTTTCTTCTACAAAATCTACTTTACCTAAAGATTTGCCATTCGCTAAAAATAAAATTTCTGCTTTATTTTTTTCAAGATCCTGGTCAGCTGTTGATACCCTTAGATAAGCTACGTTCTTTGACATAAAAGCTATTTTAAAAGTAAAGGTATAAATACTTTATTATTCTATATAAAAATGTATAATAAAAATATGTATTTTTATTTAATTGTAACTTTATTGAAAACGGTCATTTTTACAATACTATTTTATGGCTTTAAGAAAATCTATAACAGAACAAGAATTTACTTCATTAATAAATATTCCTCAGTCTGGAGAAGAACTTATAAGAATCTATTCTCTTTCAGATGATGATATAATTTTCATTAAGGCATCATGCAGAGGAAAAACCAATCACATTAGAGTATCAATATTGCTAAGCTACATGAGATTTCCCGGTATTATTATTCCTACGGGATTTATTCCGGATGAAAGAATATTGGATCTATTATGTAATCAGCTAGAAATAGATAAAAGCCACTGGAAAGGTTATGATGATCTAGCTGAAACTCGACAAGATCATATCAATATTTTGAGAAAAAATTATGGATATGAAAGTTTTTCTTCAACCTACTATACTAATTCTCTATTCTATTTAAAAAAATTTGCATTACAAACGGATAAAGGAATATTAATTGCACAGCAGTTAATACAGTTTTTGAGAGATTACAAAATATTGATTCCTAAAATATCTGTTGTACAGAAAATATGCTCAGAAGCCATTATTAATGCAGAAAAGCAAATTTATGACACCCTCAGTTCTTCATTATCTAATCATCAAAAACAGTCATTAGATGCTCTTCTCAACTTACAGGAAAAAGGCAGCATCAGTCAATTAAATTGGTTAAAGCAATCCCCACAGGCGATTAATTCCAAATTTTTACTGATGCAGATCAAGAGACTGAAAACAATTAAAGATATTAATCTCCCTAAAGATATTGGCAAAGATATTCATCAAAACCGATTACTAAAAATAGCCAGAGAAGGCAGACAGATGACACCACAGCATCTAAGGGATTTTGAAGAATCCCGCAGATACGCAACATTGGTAGCAATACTTCTGGAAACCAAAGCTTCTATTATCGATGAAATTATAGAAATGAATGATAAGATCATCGGTTCTTTGTTCAGATATGCCAAGAATACACAAACCCAAAAAATTCAGGAATCAGGAAAATCTATGGGAGAACAGCTGGGTATATTTTATAAAATTGGCAGTGTCCTTCTTGAAGCCAGAGAAACAGGAGAAGATCCTTTCGATGCCGTAGAGTCCGTTATTTCATGGGAAGCTCTGGCTCAAAGTATTTCGGAAGCCAAGAACTTAACCGCTAAACAAAATTTTGATTCCCTTTATTTTATATCCGATAAATATTTTACGATAAAAAAATATGGTGGAGAATTTTTGAAAGAGTTAGAGCTTCGTTCTGCCCCTGTAGCAGAAGATATTTTAAAGGCGGTGGGTATCCTGATAGATCTATATGAAGGAAAAATAAAAAGACTGCCGGAAAAGCTTCCATCAAGTTTTATAAGAAAAAGATGGGAAGAACTGATATTTACGGAGAATGGCACTGATAGAAAATTTTATGAGCTGTGTATCTTTTCTGAACTGAAAAACCATCTCCGTTCCGGAGATCTTTGGGTACAGGGTTCAAGACAGTACAAAGATTTTGAAGATTATCTTATTCCTTCAGACAGATTTACTGAAATGAAAGATCAGAATCAAGTTCCTCTGGATGTAGCGTTGAATGTAGAAGAGTTTCTTTCGGAGCGGATAGAGCTTCTTTCAAATAAAATGCAAATCGTTTGTAAACTTATTGAAAATAATGAACTTCCAGACTCTTCTATTATTAATGACAGAATAAAAATTAAACCTTTTGAAAATACAGTTCCTGAAGAAGCTGAAGTTTTAGGAAAAAAAATATA
The DNA here is from genome assembly GCF_041361455.1 of Chryseobacterium gossypii. Lineage (NCBI taxonomy): Bacteria > Pseudomonadati > Bacteroidota > Flavobacteriia > Flavobacteriales > Weeksellaceae > Chryseobacterium > Chryseobacterium gossypii. The sequence goes on from NZ_JBGCUR010000021.1 coordinate 31,124, forward strand.
CAGTCTGCTTCCTCTTATTAAAATCACAGATCTTTTGAGAGAAGTAGATCAGTGGACGGGCTTTACAGATCAGTTTATTCATCTAAAATCCGGAAATAAAGCTGATGACAAAAACCTATTACTTACTGTAATACTGTCAGATGCCATCAATTTGGGTTTAAGAAAAATGTCGGAAGCTTCTCCGGGAACTTCCTATGCAAAACTCTCATGGCTTCAGGCGTGGCATATCCGGGATGAAACGTATTTTTCAGCTTTAGCGGAAATTATAAATGTTCAATCTGCACATCCATTTTCTTTTTACTGGGGAGAAGGAAAAACATCTTCTTCGGACGGTCAAAGGTTTGCAACAGGCAGTTATGCGCAGAGAACCGGAAATATTAATCCGAAATATGGAAGCAGTCCCGGAATTCAGTTTTATACTCATATCTCTGATCAATACGCACCTTTTCATACTAAGGTTATCAATGTAGGAGTAAGGGATGCAACCTATGTTTTGGATGGGCTTCTCTATCATGAATCTGATTTACAGATAGAAGAACATTATACGGATACAGCAGGATTTACCGATCATGTGTTTGCTTTGATGCAGTTATTGGGATTTAAATTTGCTCCAAGAATCAGAGATTTGAATGATAAGAAGCTATTTATTCCTGAAGCATCTACGGGCTATTCTGCGCTTTCAGAACATATAGGAGGAACCATCAACAGTAAAAAGATTATTCAAAATTGGGATGAAATCCTAAGATTGGCGGCTTCCATAAAAAATGGAACTGTTACGGCTTCACTGATTGTAAAGAAGATAGGAAGTTATCCAAGGCAAAACGGACTGGCAGTAGCACTACGGGAATTGGGTAAAATTGAAAGAACCTTATTTATGCTCGACTGGTACATGAGTCCGGAACTTAGGCGCAGAGTTACTGCAGGACTTAATAAAGGGGAAGCCAGAAACGCTTTGGCAAGAGCCGTATATTTTAACAGGTTTGGAGAAGTCAGAGAACGGAGCTTTGAAAATCAACGATATAAGGCAAGCGGGCTTAATTTGGTAACCGCTGCTATTGTTTTATGGAATACGGTTTATATTGAAAAAGCAGTGGAATATTTGAAAGAACAGGGCGAAGAAATTAATGAAGAATTTCTTCAGTATCTTTCTCCATTAGGATGGGAGCATATTCACCTTACCGGAGACTATGTTTGGGAAGATCGGATAAAACTTAAAAAGGGAGAGTTTAGATCACTAAGAAAAGCGTAATCATTTAGTCCGTCTATTTAAATTTTAAATATTAATAGATTTTATCCTTAACCCGGTTTTTTTTACTTTTCGTCGACTGACCCCAGAATAACACATTTGGAAATTACGAGATCTATGATGCAAGTGGAAAATTCTTCAAAAAGGAGATTCCAAATCCGATGAAGTTCAGATCAATCAGCCGCTTCCAAAAGGAATGTACATTATCAACTACTCAGATAAAAAAGAATCAAGGAAATTTTTAAATAACTAAAATAAAAGCTGATTAAAGAATAAAAAAGGGAAACTTACTGGAAAAGACAGTTGAATTGGTCTGTCTTGAGTAATAGTAAAAGTTTTCATGGTACCTTTTGTGGTGGAAGAGTCCGGTATTCCGGACTCTTCTTGTTTATTATTTTCCGGAGACTTGTTGCCCCATAAATTGTGACAGGTATATAAATAAAAAAGCAAACCCTGAAATTCCAGCAAAAATGCTGAGAATCGGGTTTGCCGGTTTTAAGCTCTATGGAATACAGATGCTAATTAAGGATAAAGATAATCCTTATGAAAAAAACAAACTATTGTATAACAATTGAATTTTCGGTAAAAACAGTATACGTTTCAGAGATGATATTATCAACAAATCTCCATTGGGGCTGTACACTTGCCGGAGTAAACTTTACATACAGATAGCCCTTGTGAGAGAGATTGGCGTATTTTAAGTCATCTACCAGTAATGGAAAAAATGCTGATAAAGTATGTAATATTTGCGAGTCTAACCCCAAATAATCAAAATCTCCCTGTGATGTTACAGAGCTGGTTGCCAGTTCCGTTCCGATAAAATTGCCTTGTTCATCGGTAAGTTTCCCGCACCATGCCGAATGGGTATCCCCTGCCAACACGATAACTTTTTTACCTGAAAGTACTGAATAGAGCTTTTCTCTTTCAGCAAAATATCCGTCCCATGCGTCAAGATTAAAAGGCAGCTTTGAAGCAAGCCTCTGTTTTTCATGGGTATTGATGGAATAATTCTGTTCAGACCTTTTTTTAATTTCAGATAGCTCTGAGATTTTATTTTGGAGCCTTTCCACCATTTCAGCACTTGCCGGATCATTTTTATAAGACATTCCATCCTTTACTATTTTCATAATTTTACTCAATAATATCATGCATTCAGAAGGAAGCATCATTTTAGTCATCAGAACCTGCTGGCCGATAACTTTCCATGCTGTGGAAGTTGAATTGATCTCGGATCTGAGCCAGGCCATTTGTTCGTCGCCAATCATTTTTCTGTCGGGATTCGTAAGATCATTATTAAACTTATCGAAATCAAAACTCATATCAAAGAGGCTGTCAGCTATATAATCAGAATAATCTAATTGCTTATCCCTTGCAATCAGACGGGTATCCAGCATATAAAGCGAAAGAATATTACCAAATTCAAAGCTTCTGTAAATCTTAAAGTCTTTGCCTGTTTTAAGTGGGATATACTCACAGTATGCCTGGAATGCGGCCATTTTTCTGGCCTCGAAGCTTCCTTCCTGTGGTTGATGGTTTAATGCTCCTGATTTATAAGCATCATCAGCTATTTCGTGGTCATCCCATACGCATATAAATGGCTTTTTTTGATGCAGAAGCTGAAGATCCTTATCGCTTCTATATTGCCGGTATCTTTCGCGGTAGTCACTTAGGGTAATGATTTCCTTAGCAGGCTTATGGGCCCTGTTTAATTGGTTGGTATATGAATTAGTGCCATATTGACCCGGAGCATGTTCATATATATAATCTCCGAGATGTAGGACTACATCGGCCTCTGATTTTGCAACAGCATTATATACGTTAAAAAGACCGGATGCAAAATTAGAGCAGGAAACAACTGCCATTTTGGCTTCCTGCACATTGTCGGTTTTAGAGGGTAGGGTGATGGTTTCGCCTGTGATGCTTGTTTCCTTTGTTTCATTATTATAAAACCTGTAATAGAATTTGCTGTTAGAAGGAATGTTCTGTACGTCAATAGAAACAGTAAAGTCATTGATACTTGACGCATACACCTTTTCCCTTCTCAGTACTTCTGAAAAATCGGCTTTTAAACTTATTTCCCAGGTAATCTCAGCTTCTGTTTCCTTGGTATATCTTGTCCAGATAATAATACTGGACTCTGTGGGATCAAAACTGGCTACACCTAAATTAAAACCGTTATTCTGCAGACCCTGAGGAGTTGATCCATCATCAATCCAGTCATTGTTACAGCTTATAAATAAAGGAGCGATAAACATTCCTCCTGTAGCCAACAGGGAATTTTTAATAAATCTTCGGCGGGTAAAATGTTGATAATCTTTCATGTTGATTTTTATAATGATGTTTTTAGAATTTCCGTATATGATGAGAAAAAGAATGAACTCAGATATAAGCCTGTCTATTTATCATTTGAATTTTAAAAATGAACAAAGAGTTTCAGATCATTCTGATTGATCTCTTTGTTCAAAAGTTAATATGAATGTTTTTCGGCAAAAATCATAATTATATCTATGGATAGGAAGTTGGTATAGGCGACATAGACCATACAATTCCTTATGTTACGGATTATTAATATTAGATGATTTGCTTTCCCAAATTCTCTGCAATTCAGATTAAAAACTTAGTCGGCTATAAAATTGTTCTGATTTTAAGGGCAGTATCTATTGCTATTTTTTGCTTCTACGTAAATTCTACACGCATCTAACCTTACTGATACGGTTTTATATTCGCCGGAATAAGCTTTGACTATCTTAATATTGAAATGACAGGCGCTTGACTTCCTTGTCTGTTTAAAAATGTGAATAATTGTGTAGAACCACTATAAAAAAAATTTTGCTGTACTAACTACCGAGCCTAATAATAAGTCGGTTGTCAGAACCGACTACAAAATATTCTTCCCGGTGTCCGCCTTCCGGCTCAGGGTAGTGGAGTTAATTGCTTTTGATAAATATCTGGGATAGGGGAATATTAATAGATAGCCGTTTAAAGTGTTTACCCTTGCAAGACAGGCATTAGTGTAACAGATGTTTTACCACTTGTTGACGATACAAAGGATCTTATAAGGGTGTAATCTCATAAAATGGTCCAAAAAAGATTAATACCAACAAGCCATATCCAAAGGAACAGACTAAATACAATAATCTGCCTATTGAAATCCAACAGGAAAAAATGACTGAATGACGGCATAAAAATAGCCTCTTAAAAAATCAGAATGTACAAAGCCTGAAAAAACAAAAGGAGATGCCTTTTAGACACCTCCTTTCTTCTTTCACTTTTTACTTTTATCCCATTTTCCCGGGAACAGGCTATATTTAAAAAGGTTGGGAATTTTTCCCAACCTTTTTTATTTTTATACTACTCCCTGAGCTAACATTGCTTCTGCAACTTTTACAAAGCCAGCGATATTTGCCCCTTTTACGTAATTTACATATCCGTCCTCTTCTTTTCCGTAGTCTCTGCAAGCTTTGTGGATTCCGATCATGATCTCCTTTAATCTTGCATCAACTTCTTCGGATGTCCAGTTCAAACGAATAGAGTTCTGGGTCATTTCTAATCCTGAAGTTGCTACACCACCGGCATTAGAAGCCTTACCAGGTGAGAATAACACTTTATTGTCTAGGAAATAGTTGATCGCATCTAATGTTGAAGGCATGTTAGCTGCTTCTGTAACGCAAACGCATCCGTTTTCAACCAGCTTTTTAGCGTCTTCCAGATCAAGTTCATTTTGAGTTGCGGATGGGATGGCAACATCACATTTCACTTCCCAAGGACGCTTACCTGCATGAAACTCAGCAGAAGGATACTTCTTCGCATAATCCTCAGCCCTGTTATTGCCGGAAGCTCTGAGCTCTAATAAATAATCGATTTTTTCTCCGCTGATTCCGTCTTTATCATAGATATAGCCATCCGGGCCGGAAATCGTCACTACCTTAGCTCCCAGTTCTGTAGCTTTTTTTATAACTCCCCAGGCTACATTTCCAAAACCTGAAACCGTTACTATCTTGCCTTTAAAATCCTGGTTGATGGTTTTAAGCATCTGCTCAGCAAAATAAACAACCCCGTATCCGGTAGCTTCAGGACGGATCAATGATCCTCCGTAGGCAAGGCCTTTTCCGGTAAGTACTCCGGTAAATTCGTTTCGGATCTTTTTATATTGTCCGAATAGATATCCGATTTCTCTTGCTCCTACTCCGATGTCTCCTGCCGGAACGTCTGTTTCAGGGCCAATATGCTTGCACATTTCTGTCATGAAAGCCTGGCAGAAACGCATTACTTCCATATCAGATTTCCCTTGTGGGTCAAAATCCGAACCACCTTTTCCACCTCCCATTGGCAAAGTGGTCAAAGAGTTCTTAAATACCTGTTCAAAAGCTAAAAACTTCAAAACAGAAAGGTTTACGGTAGGATGGAAACGGATACCTCCTTTGTATGGGCCGATTGCTGAATTCATTTGAATCCTGTATCCTCTGTTTACCTGTATCTCTCCCTTGTCATCAACCCATGGAACTCTGAATATAATGATCCTTTCCGCTTCAGCCATTCTTTCCAGAAGCTTCATTCCGTTATATTCTTTCTTGGTAGCAATAAACGGAATCACAGTTACTGCAACTTCTTTTACAGCCTGTAAGAATTCCGGTTCGTTAGGGTTTTTTGCCTCAATTTTTGCAATAAACTCCTGAATTTTCTGCTCAATATTATATTGTTCCATAATTAAGGTTGAATATTATTGCCAACAAATTTAATTTTTTTTTCAAGATTCACAACACCTCAATTATTAATTGTTGAAAATTTAACAATATAATGACTTAATATTGTTAAATTGATAATTTTTATTGAAATTTTATTAAAAATTAAATGTTATGTCTGAAATAATGCAATATTAAGAAATTGTTAATTTCTAGATTGCAGTGAATTGCCTCCCGGAAAATGATTTCACTTTCCCTAAAAGCTCCAAATCCAGAATTACCGGTAAAATTTTGTAGGAGGGAAGCTCAATTTTTTCAGCCAGATCATCCAATGAGATCTGTGGATGATCGGCAATACATTTATATATTAGCGACTGATTATCAGATAATTTTATATCTGACTCGCAAGATGGGAATAATTCCTCAATTTTTCCTTCAGGCTGTCTGAGCCCGAGGAAATCAATAAGGCCCTTAATGGTTGAAATGGCTGATGCCTTATGCTGAACAATAAGCTGGTTACAACCCTGGCTGTACTGATCCGTAATTTTCCCGGGAAGAGCGAAAACATCCCTGTTATAGCTGTTGGCAAAACCTGCTGTGCTTATAGAACCTCCGCCAAACGCTGTCTCTACTACAATGACTGCCGGGGAAAGCCCTGCAATGATCCGGTTTCTCTGTATAAAATTTTCTCTGTCCGGCTTCTGGGAGGAATTGAACTCCGTAAGCAAAGCGCCCCCCTCCTGCAAAATCCTCTCCGCCAGTTTTTTATTCCTGGAAGGGTATAGGGTATGAAAGCCGTGAGCCAGAACAGCAATTGTAGGAATCCGGTGATGAATGGACTGCTCATGGACCTCTTTATCAACCCCCAAAGCCAAACCACTAACAGAAACATACTTATACGCTTTTGTCTCTGCAAAAAAGTCTGAGATAAATTGTTTGCCGTAAGGTGTCATATTCCTTGTTCCGACAATGCTTATTGTTTTTAGAGAACCGTCAAACCTGCCTTTTTGATAGAGGATGGCCGGAGCATCATCACATTCGTTAAGTAAAAAGGGAATTTCATTGCAATGCCTCAACTGGATCTGAATATTGTTTTCCTCACAAAACTTAAGCTCTTGTTCTGCAAACTTCAGATGGGCCGGGTTGCCGATATCAGAAGCAATCTTACGTCCTATGCCGCCTATTTTGCTGAATTCTTTACCTGCCTTTTCCCAAACGTCCTTAGCCGAACCGAATGTTCGTATAAGTTTACTGAAATTAATATCACCAATAAGGCTGCATTCGCGTAATGCGATTGCATAAAGATGTTCTTCGGAGATCATGTGTGCTTTTTTCCAAAGATAACGAATAAGTTTTATTTTTTCCTTAACTCGTCCAGGCGGTCCCAAATGTCATCTTTTTTCTTGTATGGCAATTCCAAAAAATCTTCAGGATGGTTTTCTTTATATTGCTGCCAGAGCTTGTCATCTTTTTCGCTATAATAATTAGGGAATTCCCAGATATATTTTTTCTTTTTTTCACCGATGTTCTTAAAGGCAAAGGCTATGATGCTGCCGACCACCGCTCCGGAAAGGTGAGCCTGCCATGATATTTTACTGGGTTCCTGAAGACTGTAGAAGAGCTCTTCCGGAAACATTCCCCATACCAGGCTTCCATAATATAAAACCACAAGCAGCGATATGGTAAGAAGTTTCATATTCCACTTAAATACTCCGCTGAAAAAGAGGAAAAAGGCCAGGACATATACTACTCCGCTTGCCCCTATGGTGCAGGTATACATATAGTCTCCCGTAAGGATGTCGATTGGAGGCAAAAGCCAAACCAAAAGCCCGGTAGCCAGCCAGCCTAAAATGAAAACCTTATTGGCAACCAAAGGATAGAACTGGTATAAGAGAAACATCAGCACAACAATAGGAATGGAATTTCCTATGATATGATCCAGATTCCCATGAAGAAGCGGGGAAAGAACTATGCCCGGCAAGCCTTCCGGCAACAGCGGGATAATTGCCCCAAAGCAACTTTCAAAAAAGCCAAGTGTCTGTAAAAAATAGCCGAACCACATTGCCGCTAACATCAGCAATGGGCTTATAATGGCTCTTTTGGAAATTACATTTCTAACCATGAGGATTTTATGTCAAAACAAAAGCCAACATTAAATTTCGGAAAATTTGACGATAGTTTTTCTAAGGTTTATTATTTTTAAGACAAAAAGTAATGATTTGATGATAATTTCCATCGTATATAATTATTTGATCTCAAATCAATAAGGTCATTTCCCTGCTGTAAAATGTTGGAGTATAATATGGGGATATTCATCTGATAATGGTTTGCTTTAACCCAAAATATGGGATATTTTTGTATTGAAAATCTTGAATAATGAAGAAGTTTTTATTGATTCTTTCCTTTTCTATAGGAATTTTTACAAGTGCGCAAGTAGAAAAAGACACTGTTGTAACAGATACCATAAGACACTGGTCTGTGTTAGGCAAAAATTCATTAATGCTCAATCAGGCAGCTTTCTCCAACTGGGTAGGAGGGGGTGGCAATAACATCGGATGGCTTGCCGGCATCAATTATAATATTACTTACGAAAAAGGAAAGGATCTGTGGGAGAATATTATCATCCTTGATTACGGGCAAAACAATACAAAAGGATTGGGAACAAGAAAAACCCAGGATGTCATCAATATTTCAACCAACTATGGAAGGCAGTTTTCTAAAAGCTGGTATTTCTCTCTTGGCGCAGGTTTACAAACCCAGTTCTCTGCAGGGTATGAAGATGGAAATAATCCACAGGCCAAAAAGATTTCAAACTTTATGGCGCCGGGATACCTGAACGTCGGGATGGGTATTACCTACAGGCCCAATGACAATATCAATGTTACCTTACGGCCTGTCAACGCGAGATGGGCTTTCGTACTGGATAAGGATCTGCAGCTGGCCGGCAATTACGGCTTGAAAGAAGATGGGGATTCATCCTTACTGCAGTTTGGTTTCTTAGGAACTGCCCTGTATAAGGTGAAGATTATGGAAAATGTGAATTTAACCAATTCGGCTTCTGTTTTTTCAAATTATCTTGATCATCCCGAAAGACTGGTGCTGGCCTATGGTGCCATCCTGAATTTTAAAGTAAATAAGTTTATCTCTTCCAATATTACTTTGGATGTACTATATGATCATAATCAGCTTCAGAAAACCCAGTTGAAACAAACCCTGGGGATCGGTTTTGCCTATACCCTGGACAACGGAGTAAAGCGGTCTGACCGGAAGGACAGCCAATGGTGGAATAAGTAAGATTATTGAATGAAAACGGATACCGGGAGCTGCTTCTTGATCGGCTGTTATAAGAGGACATAATTATTTATCTTTTCTTGTAATGCTTTGATTCTGAAAGAATTAAGTTCGTGTTTGGTGTTTCTGGCACAGGTGATTTGTTTTTTACATGAATTATATTTATTTTGTTTGCGCAAAATTCTCAATTATGAAAAAACATTTATTATTCCTTTCCCTCTCGTTCGGGGTAGGCGTATTTGCCCAGGAGGCCAGGACAGAAGCACCGGCACCGGATACTATAAGAGCTTGGTCTATTCAGGGACAAAATACTTTAATGCTTAACCAGGCTGCCTTCTCAAACTGGGTGGGTGGAGGAGCCAATAACGTGGGCTGGCTTGCAGGGGTTAACTATAACCTTACTTATGAGAAAGGTAAGGACCTTTGGGAAAACATCATTATCCTGGGCTATGGCCAAAATAACACAAAAGGTATAGGAACAAGAAAAACCCAGGATGTAATTAATCTTTCCACGAATTATGGGCGTGAGTTTGCCAGGAACTGGTATCTTTCTGCGGGTGCCAGCTTACAGACTCAGTTCGCAGCCGGCTATGAAGACGGCAATAATCCTGAAGCGGCTAAAATCTCCAATTTTATGGCTCCTGGATACGTAAATGTAGGAGCCGGTGTTACCTACCGCCCCAACGATAATTTTACCATGACATTGCGTCCGGCCAATGCAAGGTGGACCTTTGTGCTGGATAAAGATCTTCAGTATGCAGGAACGTATGGCCTCAAACATGACGGAGACTCGTCATTATTTCAGTTCGGTTTTCTGGGAACGGCTATCTACAAAGTGAAAATCATGGAGAATATTAACCTGACCAATACAGCTTCTGTATTTTCCAATTATTTGGATCATCCTGAGAGACTGGTGCTTTCATACAGCGGAATTTTAAATATGAAAATCAACAAGTATATTTCCTCCAACATTACCCTGGATCTACTATATGATCATAATCAGATTAAAAGAACGCAGCTGAAGCAAACTTTAGGAGTGGGTTTCGCGTATAATTTTGACAACGGGGTAAAAAGATCGGATAAAAAAGACAATCAGTCCTGGCTGAAATAGGAATAATATAAATTCTGAAAGAAAGCAGGCTGCCTCTTGAGCCAGCCTGCTGTTTTAGCCTTTAGACACAAAAAAATCCGGAGAATTTCTCCGGATCGATGTATAATGTTTATTATTATTAAAATTCTATATCTACCTCTAATTTCTCAGCCAACAATTTTGAAACTTTTTCTTTAAGGGGCTCGATATCGATATTTTGCATTGCATCATTCGCGAATGCATATAAAAGTAAGGCCTGAGCTTCTTTTTTAGAGATTCCTCTGGCTCTCAGATAAAATAGAGCATCTTCATTTAGCTGTCCTACGGTACATCCATGGGAACATTTCACGTCATCCGCAAAAATCTCCAGCTGAGGTTTCGTATCAATGGTAGCGCCCTCGCTCAGCAAAACATTATTATTCTGCTGGTAAGCATTTGTTTTCTGGGCTATTTTGTCTACAAAAACCTTTCCGTTGAAAACGCCATGGGCATTACCGTCAAAAATACCTTTGTAGTTCTGGTAGCTTTCACAGTTCGGGTAATTGTGGTGCACCGCTGTATGGTGATCTACCAGCTGATCTTTTCCAATGATGGTGATTCCGTTCATAAATGAATTAATATTTTGCCCGTTATGAATGAAATCAAGGTTGTTTCTTACCAATTTACCTCCGAAAGAGAATGTATTCACCGTTGTCAGGCTGTCTTTTTCCTGTTTTGCAAAAGTATTATCAATCAGATAAGAAGTGTCATTATCGTTCTGAAGCTTGTGCCAGTCTGCCTTTGCATTCGGATAGGTAAAGATCTCTGTCACAGAGTTGGTAAACACGTAGGTGCTGTCAAAGTTATGATGACTTTCAATAACCTCCACTTTTGCACCTTCTTCCACAATAAGTAAATTCCGGGTGTTATAGAAGGTATTTTCTTCCTGGTTCTGGGAAAGGTAAAAAATGTGGATCGGCTTTTCAATCACTACGTTTTTAGGAACCTTCAAAAAGAAACCATATTTGCAATACGCAAGGTTTAGATTAGTGAAAGCGGAATCCTCGGACGCAATGGTATTGAAATAGGTATCAAAAACTTCTTTATGTTTCTCATCATTCAGGGCATAGTTGAATGACAGAAACTCCACATTTTCAATGGAAACTTTTGACAGCTCTTTATGAAGCTTACCGTTTATAAATACTATCCAATCGAAATTTTCTTCTCCTAAATGCAGCTGATCCAGCTGTTCTTTGGTGATATTATGGTTTTCTTTCGGGAAAAAGCTATATGCCTTTTCGGTAATCTCCTTAAGGTTGGTATATTTATATTCTTCATCTTTTTTCTTCGGGAAACCGAGATTGATGAATCGCTGAAGAGCTGCTTTTCTGTCTTCGTCCAGAAATCTGTGACGAAGGCTCTCCAGGAACTGATCATGGTTTTCTGTAATTTGTTCGTATAAAGCCATTACTGATATTTCGGCCATCACACCTTATTTATATATATTAACATAAAATTGTTCAATATTATACGGTTTTCACCGTTATTGTCATTTCTGGAATCCAGATGACCTTTCGCCGGTTATTAGTTTAATAACCAGTCGTAACCTTTTTCTTCCAGCTCCAGTGCCAGAGATTTATCACCTGTCTTGATGATCTTTCCGTCTGCGAGGACATGTACAAAATCAGGCTGGATATAGTTAAGCAGCCTTTGATAGTGAGTGATCAAAAGCACTGCATTCCCTTCGTTTTTGAAATAATTTACTCCGTCTGCAACAATTCTTAAGGCATCAATATCAAGACCTGAATCCGTTTCGTCAAGGATAGCCAGCTTTGGATTAAGCATCATCATCTGGAATATCTCATTCCTTTTCTTTTCTCCTCCGGAAAATCCTTCATTTAAAGATCTTGAAAGGAAGTCTTTCTTAATACCCAGTTTTTCAGATTTTTCGCGGATCAGGGCAAGCATCTCTTTTGCCGGCATTTCTTCCAACCCGTTTGCTTTTCTGTTCTCGTTTAATGCAGCTTTGATAAAATTCGTCACGGATACCCCTGGAATTTCCACCGGATATTGAAAGGAAAGAAAGATTCCTTTGTGTGCTCTTTCTTCAGGAGCATCTTCATTGATATTCTCTCCGTCGAAAAGGATTTCCCCTTCGGTAACCTCATAATCCTCCTTTCCTGCAATTACGGAAGAAAGGGTAGATTTTCCTGCTCCGTTCGGGCCCATGATCGCATGAACTTCACCTGGTTTTATTTCAAGATTTATACCTTTTAAAATTTCTGCGCCGTCTTCAATTCTGGCGTGTAGGTTTTTTATTTCTAACATAGTTTTAATATGATATCTGGTAATAGGATAATATGATGATCACTTATTACCGCCTTTTCTGAATGTTTATTTAAAGTCCACAACGGGTACTCTTTCTCTTTTTGTCTGCAATGAGTAGATCTTCCAAAACGTTACTATCCTTATCCGACGGATCCCTCTAATGAGATCTCCAATAGTTTCTGGGCTTCAATGGCAAACTCCATCGGAAGTTTGTTTAACACTTCTTTACTGAAGCCGTTTACAATCAGGGCGATTGCCTTTTCGGTGTCAATACCTCTCTGATTGCAATAGAAGATCTGGTCTTCCCCGATTTTTGAAGTGGTTGCCTCATGCTCCAGCTGGGCAGAAGGATCTTTGATCTCAATATAAGGGAACGTATGTGCTCCACATTCGTTACCCATCAGCAGAGAATCACACTGTGAAAAGTTTCTTGCTCCTTTTGCAGAGGGCATTACCTTTACCAGACCGCGGTACGAATTATTTGATTTTCCGGCAGAGATTCCTTTGGAAATAATGGTTGACCTGGTATTCCTGCCAATATGAATCATTTTTGTACCTGTATCAGCATACTGATGGTTGTTGGTAACAGCAATGGAGTAGAACTCGCCGATTGCCCCGTCACCTTTCAGGATACAGGACGGATATTTCCACGTTACGGCAGAACCTGTTTCTACCTGGGTCCATGAAATTTTTGCATTCTTTTCGCAAAGTCCTCTTTTGGTAACAAAATTGAAAACTCCACCTTTTCCTTCCTCATTACCGGGATACCAGTTTTGTACCGTTGAATATTTGATTTCCGCATTATCAAGAGCAATAAGCTCAACAACCGCAGCGTGCAGCTGGTTTTCATCTCTTGACGGTGCCGTACACCCTTCAAGGTAAGAGACATAGCTTCCCTCATCTGCAATTACCAGTGTCCGTTCAAACTGCCCTGTTCCTGCCTGATTGATACGGAAATAGGTGGAAAGTTCCATCGGACATTTTACTCCTTTAGGGATATAGCAGAAACTTCCGTCAGAAAAAACTGCGGAATTCAGTGCCGAATAGAAGTTATCTCCTCTCGGAACCACTTTTCCGAGATATTTTCTTACGAGATCAGGATGGTTTCTGATGGCTTCGGAAATGGAACAGAAGATGATGCCTTTTTCGGCCAATGTTTCCTGGAAAGTGGTCTTTACGGAAACTGAGTCCATAACGATGTCCACAGCTACCCCTGAAAGCCTTTTCTGTTCCTCGATATTGATCCCCAACTTTTCAAAGGTTTTCAATAATTCAGGATCTACCTCATCCAGACTGGCCAGCTCAGGCTTTTTCTTGGGTGCGGCATAGTAACGGATAGCCTGGAAATCAGGCTTCTCGTATTTTATATTGGCCCAGGACGGCTCTTCCATTTTTTGCCAGATCCTGAAAGATTCCAGACGCCATTCCGTCATCCATTCAGGCTCCTCCTTTTTAGCAGAGATAGCCCGGATGATATCCTCATTTAAACCGGTAGGGAAATCTTCGTAATCAATTTTCGTTTCCCAACCGAATTCATATTTTTTATTTTCTAGATCGACTCTTAAATCGTCTTCAGTATATTTGCTCATTATTTTTTTGTTTCAGATGGCACATCAGATGTAGATTTAGCTTCTCTGATATCCCAGTATCCAATGTCTTTTCTATAAAGAAAAACTTTCTCCGCAACCACATGTTCTGGCCGCATTCGGGTTATTAAAAACAAACCCTTTCCCATTTAAACCTCCGGAATACTCCAGAGTTGTACCCGCTAAATAGAGGATGGATTTTTTATCTACAATAATTTTAATGTCATTGTCTTCAAAAACCTGGTCTGTATCTGTTTTTTGATTGTCAAACTTCAAAACATATTCTAAACCAGAGCATCCTCCACTTTTCACCCCTACTCTTATATAATCTTCAGCAGGGTTAAAACCATCTTCTGTCATCAGCATAATGGCTTTTTCCTTTGCTTGATCTGATACTTTTATCATTGTATTTATTTAGAATGATTTAATAATGCAAAAATACGAACAAAAATCAGTAAATAAAAATCGGCATTTTTATTTTATCGATTTTTATTATTGATGGCTTTAACTTTGGTAAAGTTTTGAAATCCAAATAACAAATTATTTAAAATGAAAAAGTTAGGCATTATTGTTTTATTGCTGTTTGTGCAGGGGATTGCGGCACAGGTCAACAGATTTGTGTATCAGGTTACTATGAGGCCGGATGCCTCTGACAAGAATGATATAAAAACAGAAAATGCATATTTGGATATCTCACCGGAAAAATCATTTTTTTATTCTGAAAACAGATTGAAAAGGGATTCTATTTTACAGAAAGCTTTTCAGGGTGGCGGAGGAAGAGGAAGTATAAACCGGGATCAGATGGAATCTCTGAGATCTAATATCACCTATTCCGTTGAAAAGGATAAAACCAATCAGAAAGTTTATTTTAAAGACAGAATAGGACGGGATAATTATTCTTATGAAGAAGACAGACCATTAAACTGGAAGATTTTCTCTGAAACGACAAAAATAGGAGAGTATAAGGTACAAAAGGCCGAAACGGATTTTGCAGGCAGAAAATGGACGGCATGGTTTACCACTGATCTTCCTTACCAGGACGGGCCATATAAATTCGGCGGGCTTCCGGGATTGATTATAAAAGTAGAGGATAATAACGGGGATTATTCGTTCGACTTAATGAAAAATTACAGAATTGCCGATTTCCCGACGCTGAGCCAATTCGGCAACACCATAAAAGTAAAGAGAACAGATTTTGTAAAGCAACAACAGAAGTTTATTAGCGATCCTATGGCTTTCATGAGCCAGGGTCGGACCCGTGGTGGTAACCCGAACAGTGCTGATATGAGAAAGAGAATGGAGGAAAGGGTAAAAGAAGAGACAAAGAAAAACAGTAATCCGATCGAATTGCAATAAAAAAAGTACCCCCGGAACTTCCGGGGGTACTTTTTTTATTGCAGGTATTTATCTTAAAAGCTGGTTGAAGGTGTCACCCTGTCTGATGTCTCCGGTATTATAACCTTTCATAAACCATTCCTTACGTTGCGCGGATGATCCGTGTGTAAAGCTTTCCTGGTTCACATATCCCTGTGATCTTCTCTGGATATTGTCATCACCCACGGCTTCTGCCGCACTGATTGCGGCATCTATATCCCCGGGCTCCAGGATATGTTCCCTGTTATCTGTTTGTTTGGCCCAGACCCCGGCATAGAAGTCGGCCTGTAGTTCTGTGGCTACGGAAACTCTGTTCATCTCGGCTTCTGAATATCTTCCGCTTCTTCTTAATTCATCTACTTTCTGGGTTGTTCCCAGAAGGGTTTGAACGTGGTGCCCCATTTCATGGGCCATAACGTAGGCAATGGTAAATTCCGTCACCTGTGCGCCAAACTGTTGCTGTAATTCGTTAAAGAAGCTCATATCCATATAGACCGTCTGATCTGCAGGACAGTAAAAGGGGCCCATTGCAGATTGTGCTGTACCACAGCCTGACTGGGTGGTATTTTCAAAAAGTACAACTCTGGCAGGGCTGTATTTCATTCCGTTATCTTCAAAAACCTTCGCCCATGTCTGCTCATTTTCGGCTGTAACCATCTGTACAAATTCCCGGACCTTAAGCTCATTGGCATTTAATGTTCTCTGCTCAGTCCGGGCCGGGCCGGAAGCACCTCCCGAAGAAAGGATGGAAGAAGGATCTCCTCCCAAAAAGAATATGATTGCTGCAATAATGAGGGTGCCAAGCCCGCCTCCTACAACGGCTCCGCCACCGCCTAAGCCCCGCCTGTCCTCTACATTGCCGCTTCTGTCGTCAGTCCATCTCATAGTATATAATTTTGTTGGTAAATTTAAAAATTTAAAGCTAATGTCAATATTAAAAGACCGCTTTCATTGCGTTTTTTATGTCCCTGGACCAATCATCGGTTAATCTGATTGGTTTTTATCCAATATGATGTTGCCTGATAGGCAGAAATGGTTTCATTAACCAATTTGAGGTCCGGTTTTTTCCTTAATTGCTCATCATAATAAATATTAAACCCGGGGGCTGATTGAGCCGGCTTCGGTAACAGGGTATACTGCTTTATTTTTCTCACCGGAGAGATTATGGTCAGGTACCCGTCTTTTACAAATCCAAGATCCTGATAGGTGGCAATATAGGCTTTGGGCTGGAATTCTTTTTTGAAAACATCCTGTCCCAGAAATTTAGATTTATAATTAAAATTCAATAACCCAAACACGGTAGGCATCACATCAATCTGAGACATGAGCCTGTCAAACTTCTGAGGTTCTATAAATCCTTCTGAAAAAATCATGGCAGGGATCCTGTACTTATCCATAGGCAATTCGGTGTCTCCGGCGCTGGATGCACAATGATCTGCAATAATCACAAAAACGGTGTTCTTATACCAGTCTTGTTTTTTAGCCATTTCAAAGAATTTCCGGAGAGCGTAATCGGTATATTTTACGCCTCCTTCACGGGATTTGGCATTCCCCGGAATATCAATCCTTCCGTCAGGATATGTAAACGGCCTGTGGTTGGAAACAGTCATCCAATGATTGAAAAAAGGTTTTCCTGACTTAGACTCCGCATTCATAATCTGAATTGCCTTTTTAGCCATATCTTCATCAGCGACTCCCCAGACGTTGGCAAAGGTGATTTCTTCCGGCTTAAAATTATTCCTGTCGATAATATCATAGCCATTTCCTTCAAAAAAGTCCTGCATATTGTCGAAATAGCTGTATCCACCGTAAAGGAACTTCACATCATAGCCTTTAGCCCTGAAAACAGCTCCAGTGGTAAACTTGTTTTTATTATTTTCCCGTTTAATGATGCTTTCTCCTGCTGTCGGAGGAATACAGAGCGTTAACGCTTCCAAGCCCCTTACAGTTCTGTTACCGGTTGCATAGAGATTGGTAAGCATCAATGACCGGTCAGCGAGGCTATCCAGAAACGGGGTGATCTTTTGTGTGTTTCCGTAATGCTCCATAAAATCTGCTGATAAACTTTCAATGGAAATCAGGACAACGTTTTTCTTTAGCTCCGGTTTCCCCGATAGGATATTTCTGATTAGGGAAGGTTCGGGATATTGGCTCAGGAAATTCTTTTCAGCCTGCTTTTCATCTATCTGAGGATAAAATTGAAAATAATCCAGTTCATTATGAGTAAAGGCCCAGTAGAATTTAGGCAATCCGTTTGCACCGATCTCATCAGCAAAAACATTGGCGGACCTTATCTGCATCATTAACGGAATTGTGACCAGGCTGATACCCGCTAACAAGATGAATGTCGCCAGCAATGTCAGCTTTTGTTTAAAATCCGGCAGATCTAAAAGCTCATTTTTTGTCTTTTTATAGACGAACCATGTAACAATGAAAGTAACAATGAAGATTACGGCAAATAAAGGAACTACAGGGTAGCTTTCCATTATATTCCCGATTACTTCATTGGTGTAGATGAGATAATCCACAGCGATAAAATTGTATCTCACCCCAAACTCATTGTAAAAGAAATATTCACTCACGGCATTGAAAATGATGAGCAAGATGTATAGAAATAATGTGGTAAAATACAGGGTATTGCGTATCCTGATTCTTTTATCGGGTAAAAAGAGCATCAAGCCAAAGAAGAATGTTTTTAATCCTACGAAAATCAAGGCTATTTTGGTTACAGAGCCGCCGTATTGTTTGAAAATATTATTCGGAACGGCATAAATATATAGAAATATCAGCAGCATAACTCCGAAAATAATATATCCATAGGGCTTCTTATATTTAGAATCCGACAGGAATAAAAAATAAAGTGCGAGTATTGAGCTGGCCAGGATAAAGACAAAGACATCGTTTGCCGTACCGATCAGGAGGATCTTCAATATTTCGAAGAATCCGAAATTTGCAGTAGTAATGGGATGGAAAAAGAAAATGATCCTTACTATCAGTGAAATAATGAGGTAAAAAATTCCCAAATACAGGAATGGTTTTATTTTTTTTGAAATCATCTCGGTATGAAATATAATTTCACAAAGATAGTTTTTGTACAGATTTGTTTAATAGATTATTCAATAATTTGCTTTTTTTATTGAGTTCCGGAATGTTTATGAATAATAATCTAAAATGAAAAAGCAGAGAAACTCCATTAATCTCTCTGCTTTTATTTTATTGAACAGCCTGTTTAATTTCCAAAACCAATGCTTCCTTTTTTAGCAGTTAAGCTTTTTTTAAAATCAATCATTCTTAATGCAGTAACGGCTGCTTCCACACCTTTATTTCCCAGGTTTCCACCGCTTCTTGCTATGGATTGTTCTTTTGTATCATCGGTAAGGACACAGAAAATGGTTGGGGTGTCTGTTAGGATATTACAATCTTTAATTCCCTGTGCTACTGCGGAGCATACGTAATCGAAATGGGGTGTTTCACCACGGATTACACATCCTATGGCGATAATAGCGTCATATTTACGTTCTTTACAAAGCTGCATGCTTGCATAGCTTAATTCAAATGCACCGGGGACAGGGAAAAGTTTGATGTTTTCATGTTTTACTCCTTCTTTTTCAAGGATCTCCAAAGCGGCGTCACGAAGATTATAGGTTACAAAATCATTCCACTCAGAAAAAACAATGCCGATAGAAAATTCTTCGGCATTGGATATATGGAGTGGCTTGTAATCGGAAAGATTAACTGTTGCCATTTTTTTAATAATATTTAGTCATTTCAATATAAGAATCAGACATTCCGTTATCGTAGTCCTGATATTTCTCCTCAATAGTAGAAAAATATTTTTTTGCTTCTGCATTTTTCTTCAATCCCAGGGCTAAAATTCCGGCTTTTCTCGTGAAATAGTAAGAAGTGTAAGGGTCGTCAGACGTTGAAGCCGCTTTATCTAGAAGCTGCAAAGCCTCATCATTTCTATTCAGCCCCGATTTTGCATCTGCCATGGCGCCATATTTCATGGCCATTATGGTTTTATTGTCAGATGAAAGTTTATCTAAAAGATCATATGCTTCCTGAAATTTTCCTTCTTTAAATTTAAGCAGGCCGGCGTTATAAGCAGAAAGCTTACCGATATTTGTAGAGGAATACTCATTATAGGTACCCAAAAAGCCCGGATTTGCTGCTGATTTTCCACCTAAAGCTTCTTTGTCCTTGCCTTCAGTAAGGTTTTTCTGGGCAGCAAGGAAACTTTTTATTGCTTCGGTATTTTTAGGAGCAACAACGAACTGCTTATAGGCAAAGAATCCTAAAACCGCTAAAACCAAAACTCCAAATACAATACTTAAGGGTTTTGAATATTTCTCAATAAACCTTTCTGTATTTAAAGCTTCTCTGTCAAGATCTTTAAAAAACTCCACCGTTTCTTTACCTTCTTGCTCGTTCTGAGCATTCTTTGTAAGTTTTGCCATAAATTCTTAAAAATTGAATTGCAAATTTAATTGTTTCTGAATGATTTACAAAATACTTTGGACGTATTATTAATAAAAGTGCAGTAAAGCTTTTAAAAGCATCTTTATATTATCTGTGAATTGAATGAAAATGCTGCTGAAATCCCCTTCAGCAGCATGTATTGATTTTCATTAATATTCTAAAATGTGATAGATCTCGCCATCGAATTTTTTCAGCTTCTCATCACCTTTCAGTTCTTTCAGGCCGATCAGAAAGCTGAATTGTACAACTTTTGCTCCTTGTTTTTCCACTAATCTGGCCGCAGCTTCGGTAGTTCCGCCTGTTGCCAGTAAATCGTCGTGGATGAGAACTCTTTGTCCTTTTTTTAATTGTCCTTCCCGGGTTTCAATTTCGGCACTGCCATATTCGAGATCATATTTTTCTGAAATGACAGGCGGCGGGAGCTTGCCCTTCTTCCTGATCAGGATGAACGGAACTTCCAAAGCCACGGCTACGGCAATACCAAATAAATATCCCCTGCTTTCGATCCCGCACACGGCATCCACTTTTCCCCTGCTGAACGCTACTAGATCCTCAATAACTTCCTCGTATAGTTTTGGGTTGAGGAATATAGGTGAAATATCTTTGAACTGTATTCCCGGAATGGGAAAGTCAGGAATATTTTCTATCGTTTCTTCAAGCTTTTTAATGAGTTCCTGTGCAGCCATTTATGGGTTTATTTTATAGCTGGAAATTTTCCAGTCTCCGTTTACATTTTTAAGACCGAAAGTTACCTTTAATGAAGTCGTCTTTCCGTTTTTATCAGTTACGTCATAGGTGGCATTAACACTGGCGTTATTGGTATTTACGCCATTTGTTGTAATATTTTTAACGGTTACATTTTTTACGGATCCGAATCCTGAGGTCGGGTTGGAGAAAGATTCATAGCTTCCCCAGCTTGGATTATTGGATGCGTCGAATGCCGCTTTAAGGTTTTGAGAGCTCACATTGTTTAGGAATCTGCTCACTGTAGTTTTCGGATCTGCAGATGGTTGTTTTGAGGCAGCCGGAGTTGAGGTTGCGGGAGCATTAGGATCCGTAGGATTTGCAGCTACAGTTCCCGGGTTATTGGGATCCATCATGGCCGGATCCTGTACTACTGCTGTTGAGTCAACTTTTGGAGGAGCAGGCACTTTCAGGGCCGTAGGATTAACATCTATGCCTATTTTTGACATTTTAAAGGTTTTGGCCGTAGTTTTTACTGATACGGTAATGTCAATTTTATTATCTATGACCTTTGAGGCTGCAATGGAGGAGAATTTTAAATTAAAGCCTTTAAAATTATTGTCCTGCATAAGGTTTTTGGCTGTTGAAAGCTTTACCCCGTTGCTGAATACTTCTAGTGTAGTTTCAAGTCCGGCTCCGGTAAAGGATATAGGGTTTCCGGCATTGTCCACCAATCTCGGGATGATCTGTAATGCTGTGGGCCCGGAGCCATTGTCGCCGGTAGGTCTTGTTATAATGCTCAATGAGCTTGCCTTAACGTCATTAGGATCACTCTCCTTTGCTTTTTCATCACCGAAAATGTTCATTTCTCCCAATGATGGTGGAGCTGTACTGGCCCATTCAATACCATTCTTTTGCGCAACTTCATCTGCCATTGCCATAATTTCGGGTACCTTTTTACCATTGATGAGCTGACCAAGGGCCTTAAGTTCATTTATATCACCTTCCGCATCCACTCCAAATGTTTTGAGAATGTAGAGGGCCTCATTAAACTTGATCTGTTTAATGGTCGGAAGACTGGAGGTCATATCATTGATACTTGACTGTAAGGTTTTTGTATTTGTGGCATCTACATGGTCTTTTTTACATGCCGTAAAAAATAATAAACTGAAAACCAGTAGAAAAGAAAACTTTTTCATTTTTATTGAGTTTGTTACAAATTTAATAAA
This sequence comes from Chryseobacterium gossypii, assembly GCF_041361455.1. NCBI lineage: Bacteria > Pseudomonadati > Bacteroidota > Flavobacteriia > Flavobacteriales > Weeksellaceae > Chryseobacterium > Chryseobacterium gossypii. The sequence continues at coordinate 53,092 of NZ_JBGCUR010000021.1, forward strand.
ACCTTTATTAATAGACCTTTTTTATTTTTTATTTTGCTGTTCCTTCAGATCATCTTTGAAGAATGAGCTGAAAATATTCTGCATATTGGGGAAAGAAGGATCTTTCCAGTAGGGTGTTTTATAATTGCTGTAATCTGTGTTCAGTTTTACCCTTTCAATATGACTATCATTACTAAAGTCTAATTCTTTAGGGTAAAAATTGTTGTAAACTATTATCTGATTATAGTCCGGTTCGGTTTTATGTTTCAGTTTCGCGAATAGGATCTCGTTATATTCCAGAAGGTCCCTTAATGTTTTCTCCGAATCTTTTTCATAGGAAATGTTAACAACTCCTTTTAAATCGAACAATCTGAATCCGAACAACGCTAATTCTTTTTGCTGAAGATATTCACCCGTAACCTCTATCTCATCTTTCCGGTCACCTTTCAATTCTGTGAATTTTGTGTTTTTTTTCTTTTTGTATTCTTCAATGTTCCCTACATTTTTTAATTTGGGTGTTTCCAGGAAGGAATCATAATCCCATGTCGCTGTCAGCTTTCTTTTTTCCTGTGGATCTACAAGCCTGTAAACCCTGTACTGATCTATGTTTGAGCTTTTTAATTTTTTGGTCTCATTGTCGAAAATATAGGTGACGACCCCGTCAACATAGCAATTCAGCCTGCCGTTTACGGTAACATAGGAATTAAAAGCCCCTTTTATAAAAACATATTTGGCGGGTTTGTTATTTTTAATAACAACGGCTTCAATATCTTTGATCTTATCGTCGATCTTTATAACATCTTTATCAAGGTCTGAATAGGATAAGCTGGCTACCGGGAAATTATCATAGACCAGCTGGAATTTCTCCTGAGATGGCGGTAATAATCTTTTATCAATTTTACCATCAATATCCGAATAGGCAAGAATGTCCCCATCTTTTCCGAACACCGAGACCTTTGGTAAGGGCCTGTTATTCTTTTCGGAAATAAAGGTAATGGTTTGTGCGTTCGTGAAATTCAATATTAAAATAAGGAGAAATTGTAGCAAATGGGTTTTTCTCATAATATTTTGTTTTTAACGGAGCTATTAAATCAGAACGCAACGTCAGATCTGGGACGAGTGCATAAAAAAAGACTGATTTTTTCATAATCAGTCTTTTAGAGTTTTATTTTGTTACAAATCCTTAGAAAGGATACTCGTAAATTTCAGATTCGTGTAAGTAAGGGTTTCCTGTAGGGATAAGCTTCAGCTTAGATAAGGCAGTCATCACAGTAAAGATGAATAATCCGGCTACAAAAAGGATAGCTCCTACTACTAAAAGAAGTACTTCAGGAGTCCTCCAGTATGGACCTACTGTTCCCGGCATAACCATATTGAAATAATCTACGATATGACCGAAAAGAATAATTACTGCCATTGTTGTAACAACCTTGTAATTTCTCTTGATGCTGCTGCTTACCAATACTAAAAGTGGTAACAGGAAGTTAATGATAAGCATCGGTAAGAAGGTTGGTGCATAGTGCTGGAATCTTCCGAAGAAATAGTTCACCTCTTCCGGAACGTTCGCATACCAGTAAAGCATGAACTGAGCGAACCAGGTATACGTCCAAAGCATACTTGTCGCAAAGAGGAATACCCCCAAATCATGTAAGTGATTATCGTTGAACTGAGGTAAGAATCCATTTTTCTTAAGATACACACTCAAAAGAATGATCACAGCGATGCAGCTTGCCAGGCAGCTAACCATTGAATACCAGATATACATGGTGGAATACCAGTGAGGGTCAATAGACATCAACCAGTCCCAGGCCCATGCAGCAGAGCAGAATCCGAAGAATACAATATATCCTACCGACCATCTGTAAAGCATCTGATAATCTACTCTCGATTTTGTCTCATCCACTTTCTTAGACATCGATTTTAATTTCCATGCGAAGAAAGAAGCTCCCACTACATAAAGAATGGTTCTGAATGCATAAAAAGGAATATTTAAGAACTTTTTCTTTTCAAACAGGATTACGTCAAAATTCGGGTTTGAAGGGTCGGTAAGAGCTGGATCCATCCAGTGGAATAAGTGACCAATATGGCTAATATTCAATATCATGATAATAATCAGGATAGCACCTCCGTATGGAATATAAGAAGCGATGGCTTCCATTACTCTTGTAATGATGATAGGCCAGCCGGCATGAGCAGCGTGCTGAATAGAATAAAAGAATAATACGCAGCAGCTAACGCCAAAGAAAAATACAGCTACAAAATGTATTGCTGCCAAAGGCTGATTGTGGATCTGCATTGCAGCATGTTCTAAATGAGCTTCATGGTCCTGAGGACCTACCAATTCACTGGAATGAGTAGGAGCATTGTGCCCTGAAGAATGAACAGCCTCCATCATGTGTTCAATTTGTTCTGTAGTGATCCCTTTATTCATAAAGAAACCAATACCAAATAGAACTAAACCTACAACAAGGAGTATTATAGAAGTTGACTTTAATTTTGGTGAAAAACTATACATTTCTTTTCTTATTTTTTAGTTGCGGTAGAATCTGTTTTTGCTGCTGAAGCTGCTGCAGGTGCTGCTGCATTCTTCTTGAATGCACTCATTACATACATGGCAACTCTCCATCTGTCTCCTGCGTTCAATTGTCCCGCATAAGAACCCATTGCGTTTCTACCGTTTGTTAATACATAATGAACAGATCCTACAGTGATTTCTCTATCGGCATAGTTAGGTACACCTGAGAAAGCTCCGCTTTGTACGATTGGTCCTTGTCCATCCCCGGCAGTTCCGTGGCATGCAGCACAAGTACGGTCAAACAGTATTTTTCCTCTTTCGATATCCTTAGCTGCATTAGCCGGATTCAGCGGAGAGGTGGTTACAGTTTTTGACGCATCATATCCTGCATTGTATTCATCCACATTTTTTGGTAGCTTGCCTTCTTCAAAGATCCCGTCTTTGTTTTGAGGGACGGTTCCTTCTACAGGAGTAAGGCCTGTAGCTCCGTTATTTTTAACGAAAGCCGGAATTTCATTTTCATGATCTGAATATGCATCCTCAGCTTTCATCAATGGATCATAAGCTACCGGGAAATACATATCCGGGAAATATACTAATGGTGTATTTTCTTTTGGTCCGCAAGAATTAAGTAAAACTGTTGTTAAACCTAAAATTGCTGTAATTTTTAATACATTTCTTTTCATTTTAAGCATCTTTAACAGTTATTTCTTCAACTCCGGTTTCAATTAGCAACTGTTTTACAGATTCTACATCATCAGTTACAAATTCCATCATAAATTTATCGTCTGTAGTCCTTGGGTCCGGATTTTGAGCCGGAGCTCCGGGATACATTTTATTTCTTACCAGGAAGGTTAATGACATCATGTGAGCTGCACAGAATACCATTAATTCAAACATTGGCACCACGAATGCAGGCATGTTGTGTCCCCAGTCGAAGGCGGGCTTACCACCGATATTTTGAGGCCAGTCATGATTCATTACGTACCAGGTTAAAGTGGCACCGATGGTAACACCATAACAGGCATAGATAAAAGCGGCATCGGAAATTCTTGTTTTCTTCAGGCCAAGGGCTTTATCCAGCCCGTGAACCGGGAATGGAGTATAAACCTCGTTGATTTTAATTCCTTTATCGTTGAATGCTTTAACGCCGTTCATTAAGTCGTCGTCATCAGCATAGAGTCCGTATACAATTTTAGTGGTGCTCATCTCCTTCTTTTGCTTTATAAGTTTCACCTGAGATTTTCAAAATCGATTTTAATTCGGCCTGTGCAATTACAGGGAATGTTCTTGCGTATAATAAGAATAATACAGAGAAGAATCCGATAGTTCCTAAATATACCCCCACATCAATGATCGTTGGCTTAAACATGGTCCATGATCCAGGCAGGTAGTCTCTTGAAAGGTTGATAACGATGATATCGAAACGTTCAAACCACATACCGATGTTGATGATCAATGCAACGATGAATGTCCAGATAATATTTGTTCTTAGCTTTTTGAACCAGAATGATGCAGGAACAACAAGGTTACAGATGATCAGTGACCAGAATGCCCACCAGTAAGGTCCTACTGCAGCTCCAGGGGAAAGATATGTAAAGTCTTCAAATCTTGAACCTGAATACCATCCGATAAAATATTCTGTTGCATAAGCTACGGTTACCATACCACCGGTCACAATGATTACGATGTTCATGATCTCGATATGGTACATGGTAATATATTCTTCAAGGTGGCACACCTTTCTTGCAACCAATAATAGGGTCTGTACCATTGCGAATCCTGAGAAGATCGCACCGGCAACGAAGTAAGGAGGGTAGATGGTAGAGTGCCATCCTTTAATTACCGAAGTGGCGAAGTCGAAGGATACGGTAGTGTGTACTGAGAATACAAGCGGAGTAGCCAAACCTGCCAAAACCAAAGATAATTCTTCAAATCTCTGCCAGTGTTTTGCCTTACCACCCCAACCGAATGCAAGGAATGTATAAATTTTTCTTGTCCAAGGAGTCTTAGCTCTGTCTCTGATCATCGCAAAGTCAGGGATCAGTCCCATGAACCAGAATACTGTAGATACGGAGAAATACGTAGAGATCGCAAATACATCCCAAAGTAGAGGAGAGTTGAAGTTACCCCAAAGAGAACCGAACTGGTTTGGGAGAGGGAATACCCAATATCCTACCCAAACTCTACCCATGTGGATCACAGGGAAGATGGCTGCCTGTACTACTGCAAAGATCGTCATTGCTTCAGCTGAACGGTTTACAGACATTCTCCAACGTTGTCTAAATAATAATAATACCGCTGAGATTAGGGTTCCGGCGTGACCAATACCTACCCACCATACGAAGTTAGTAATATCCCAACCCCAGTTAATAGTTCTGTTAAGTCCCCATGCTCCAATACCTGTTCCGATAGTATACGCGATACAGCCGAATCCGTAGATGAATAGAACCAGGGCAGCATATAATGAGATCCACCATAATTTCCCTGCTCTTTCTTCGATAGGTCGTGCAATATCTTCTGTGATATCGTGATAAGTTTTGTGACCAATAATTAGAGGTTCCCTTATCGGAGCTTCGTAATGTCCTGACATTTTTTACCTATTTATTATTTAAACTTTATTTTTCTACTCTGTTTCTTACTTTAGTGTGATAGAACACATTTGGTTTTGTTCCGATCTCTTCCAGTAAATAATATCTTCTGTTGCTAGCATATAATTTTCTAACTTCAGATTCCTTGTCATTCATATCCCCAAATGTCATTGCTCCTGTAGAACAAGCTGCAGCACAAGCACAAGAAGCCTGGAATTCAGCATCTGTTACTTTTCTGTTTTCTCTCTTGGCATTTAAGATTGTAGCCTGAGTTTCCTGGATACACATTGAACATTTCTCCATTACCCCTCTGGTTCTTACTACTACATCCGGGTTAAGTACCATTCTTCCAAGATCGTTATTCATGTTGAAATCAAAACGGTCATTAAGGTTGTAGGTAAACCAGTTGAAACGTCTTACTTTATAAGGACAGTTGTTAGCACAATATCTTGTACCGATACATCTGTTGTACGCCATATGGTTTTGTCCCTGTTTACCGTGTGATGTAGCCGCTACCGGACATACTGTCTCACAAGGTGCATGGTTACAGTGCTGGCACATTACCGGCTGGAAGATTACATCCGGATTATCAGCAGGGTGGTTTAATGCTCCTCCTTCTTCATTGAAAGCGGTTCCGTAAAGTTCAGGAACAGCCATTCCTTCTTTCAATCCTTCGTATACTTCTACTTTTTGTCTTGCAGAGTAATAACGGTCAATTCTTAACCAGTACATATCTCTTGACATTCTGATCTCATCTTTACCTACAACCGGAGTATTGTTTTCTGCCTGGCAGGCGATAACACACGCTCCACAACCTGTACAGGAGTTCAGGTCAATAGATAGATTGAAATGAGGGCCATCCGTATCATCGAAAGCATCCCAAAGGTCAATTTTTCTTGCAGGCAACGCACCGCTGATAGTGTGATATTCTAAAGGCTTGTTCCATCCTTTATGTTCATCATCAAAAGCTACGTTCAGGAAGTCTGCCAATGGAACTTCCTTGGCGATCTCGTAACGTCCCATCAGGGTGTTTTGAAGCTGAATACCTGCGAAGGGATGGGTTTCTCCTGTTTTTTCGATCCTCACATTAGATACCACTAAATTAGAACCATCGAATAGAGGATAAGCATTTACACCGGTATCAGCAGTAGCTCCTGAATTTTTCTTGCCATAACCAAGCGCAAGGCCTACAGATCCTTCAGCCTGTCCTGGTTGAATGAATACAGGAACATCTTTTATTGTTACTCCGTTTACAGTAAGGTTCACGATAGAACCATCCAACTGCATTCTTGCATTGAGATCGTTTTCAATGCCTAATCTTTCTGCGTCTTTAGGAGAAATGGTCAAGTAGTTATCCCATGACATTCTCGTAATAGGGTCCGGTAATTCCTGCAGCCAAGGGTTGTTGGCCTGGGTACCGTCTCCCATTGAAGTTTTGGTATATAAAACTAATTCTAAATCAGAAGGTTTGAAAGCGCTCAATTCAGCAATGGCCTGGGCAGCATTTCCTCCGGCATAAGACAATGTCGTTGCATTTGGAGAAGCATTGAAGCCATTATATAAGGCTTTGTTGAAAGAAGTACCTCCTAAAATTGAAGTAGCATTAGCTTTCAAATAATCATAATAGTTGTTTGCAGCATTGTTTTTACCATTCTTCCAAACCAATAAAGATTCTTCGATCTGTCTTGATTTGTAGATTTTCTGGATTGTTGGCTGCATTAATGAATATACACCTGTCTGAGGCTCTATATCTCCCCAGGATTCCAGCCAGTTAGCTACAGGAATCACAGCTTTTGCTGCTTTGTACATTTCATTTTTCTTATCAGCGATAGCAATTACATAAGGAATTTTTGCCAGAGATTTTTTGAACTCTTCTCCTTTGTGATAAGAATAAATAGGATCTACATTGTTGGCAATTAATACACCAACCTGGCCGGCATTGATCCATCCAAGGAATTCCTGGAATCTTGCCTTATCAAATTCTTTCAGGAAGTTTGCCTTACCTGTGAAGGCAACTGAACCTAATTTTTGGTTGATTAAATGGGCTAAAACCTGTGCTCCTTTGGAACCGTCAGCAAAAACAACGGCTTTGCTTCCTTTGGACTGAAGCTCTTTTGCAATTTCAGAGGCAGTTTTGTCTGATGTACCGCCACCAACAATTGCATTATAAACCTCAACAAGAGTTTTATTTACAAGGCTTGGCTTTAGTCTGATTCTCGAGTCAGCATTTGCACCTGTTAAAGACATGTTTGATTCCACCTGGATATGTCTCAACATGTTAGCTCCCGGCTTTCTGGCAGCCGCATAAGAAGTTTCTAAACTTCCTGCGTTATAGTCTGCTAAGAAATCAGCCTGAAAAGAAACAACCAATTCAGTTCCTTTAAGATCGTAAACCGGTAATGCTCTTGTTCCGAAAACTTCCTGAGCTGCATCTAATGCCGCAGCGTAAGGGAAAGCATCATAGGTTACTAATTCAGCTGTAGGATATTTCGCTTTAAATTCGCCGAACAATTTTTTGAAAGTAGGCGAAGGTAAGGAGTGTGACAAAAGAACGATCTTTTTACCCGTTGCATTTGCTTCTGCCAAACCTTTTAATACGAAACTGTCTACTTTATCGAAAGTTTCATCCTTACCATCTAATTTCGGCTGTTTTACTTTATCGTTATCATATAGAGAAAGTACACTTGCCTGAGCTCTCGCATTGGTTTTTCCCAGATCCCCGGCAGCCGGGTTCGGGTCAATTTTTATAGGTCTGCCTTCACGGGTTTTCACTAAAACGCTGGCGAAGTCAAAACCATCGAAATATGTTGAAGCGTAATAGTTAGGAACCCCCGGGATAATATCATGCGGTTTTACCACATAAGGAATTGTTTTAATTACCGGAGCTTCACAGGCAGCTAATGTTACTGCTGCAGTAGAGAAACCTAATAATTTTAAGAAATCTCTTCTTGAAGTACTTGATCCGTTTTTCTCAGCATCTCCAAGGAAATCTTCTACCGGAATTTCTTCTTGAAACTCTTTTTGAGCCAGCTTATTGTTTAAAGCAGGATCTTTAAGTTCATGAATACTTCTAAATTGTATTTTGTTTGAAGCCATTTATACTTCTAATTTTTAGTTATTAATAATGACATTTACCACATTCAATACCTCCAATTGCATCTACAGTAATTTTACCACCGTCTTTAGGATATTGTTTTTTCAGCTTTTCGTGTAGATTCTTGAAGTATTCTTTATTGTAACCGTTGTTCATATCTACTTCAGTAGTTCTGTGGCATTCTATACACCATCCCATAGTGAAATCGTTAGCCATCTGAACAACATTCATTGTATCTATTTTTCCGTGACAGGCTTTACATACAACATCGATTTTGTTGTTCGGATTCTTTTTGTTGAAAGAATTGATGATTGCCTGCTCACCTGCTACTACGTGTTGAGAGTGGTTGAAGTACACAAAATCTGGCATATTGTGGATTCTTGTCCATTCTACCGGCTGTGTTTTACCTGTGTATTGTTGTTTCTCAGGATCCCAACCTGTTGCAGCATAAATTTTTTGAATTTCCCCATCATAGAAAGCCTTATCTTTTCCTGGTTCCATGTAGTGGTCAGCATTGTACTCAGAAATCGTTCTGTGGCAGTTCATACATACATTCATAGATGGGATTTCCGATACTTTACCATATTTAGCACTTGAGTGGCAAAGCTGACAGTCAATTTTGTTTTCTCCGGCGTGAATTCTGTGTGAGAAATAAATCGGCTGTTCAGGCTTGTAACCTTTGTAAACACCGATCCACATAAGCCAGTTCCAGATCCCGTAGGTAGCAAGAATGGCAAGTAGAGCTAATAATCCTTTACCTACATAGTGATATTTTTGATAAATTTCACTGAATGAGCGTACTCTGGTCTCATTAAGTCCTGATAATTCTTCGGATTGGCCTAGCTTAACCAATTGTCTCAGTTTTACCAAGATCCAAACTAAAAGACCTGCAATCGCTAAAAGTGAAATGATAACAATGTTTGTAGTAGTTTTGTCTGCCGGTGCGGCTGCGGCCTCTCCTGCGGGGGCAGTTTCAGCCTTTTTTTCCGGTTCTGGAGCCGGAGGATTAGTTGTATAAGCTAGAATGTCGTCTATATCCTTATCCGTTAGATTTGGAAAGACCTGCATTTCAGTCTTATTGTATTTTTCAAAAATTTCATTGGCGTATTTGTCTCCAGAAGCTCTTAAAGCCTTGTTGTCCTTGATCCACTTGTGAAGCCAATCTTTATCGACACCGCCTTCCTGTTTAACACGCTCTACAACCCCTTTCAATGGTGGTCCCACAACTTGTTTGTCTAAAGCGTGACATGCCGTACAATTTGCTTTGAAAAGTTTCTCTCCGTTTTTAGGATCGCCGTCTTGCCCGTAAATTGAAGCACTGGTTGATAACAATAGTCCTATCGCAACCAACGTTTGTTTATAATGCTTTCTCCAACTAATCATTTAAATTATCTTATGTTAGTAAAATATTGAACATTCAATCAATTCCGCAAAAATAATATTTTTAACAGTAATTTAACGGCATATAGAAAAGGGAAAATATCATTTAACTTTAATTTGTATTCATTCTAAATAACCGTGTTTGGTATATTTTTTTATTTGTCTAAATTTGCGACAAACAAGTTTAAATGAAAAATTTCATCAAAATATTTTCGGTGTTATCTTTATTCGGATTTTATTATATTGATGCACAACAGGTTGTAAGAAAAGATACTCTTTCCGGAACCGAGCTTATAATGACCATGGATGCCAAAGTAAGTAGTGCTTTGGAAAGTCTGGAAGATAAATGCTCAAGGGTGGCAGGCACTGGAAGCTCTTCGGTGAGAAATGGCGATGAAGATGATTCAACCAGGCCTGCTAAAATATACGTTCCTAGCAGAGAGCTTACCAATGCGGAAATCTGCAGAAAAAATCCACGTATTTTAGGGTATAAAATCCAGATCACAACGGTAAAAAGCAACGATGAAGCTAACGAGGTAAAAGCCTATTTCAGGAAAAGATTTCCGAATTTAAAAGTGGAGACTGATGCCTCTCTACGACCTAATTATAAAATTCTGGCGGGGAGTTATTTTACAAAACAGAGTGCTGCTTCCGATCTTTCGAAGATCCGGGAATATTTTAAATCCGCAATAGCTGTTCAGTACAGAATCTTCTGTGCAGAAGCGAAATAAATTAATGTTAAATATTATCAATAAAAAAGCTGAGGAATTTCCTCAGCTTTTTTATTGATAATATTGTTTCATGAATGAGAAAAATTCCGACATCCGGATAATGTTGTTCAGTAGCAGATAAGTAAACAAAATAAAAGTTAAGATCATTAAAAAAGATAATGTCTTTGATGAATTTTTATAGGTGTAAAACAACCAGCCGGTCATTAACGGATATACAAAAGCGAAATGTCCTCCATATATGTAAGCGGTATGTAAACCGAACCTCATTACACAGTGTATGACAATATCTATCAGGAATGAAACCATTAAAACCTGTACCAGCTTGTTTTTAAAGTTTTTAAAATAGCTCCAGAAGATCAAAAACAATAGGATGAGGATAAACATATATGAAATCCAGGAAGAGAAAACATCCATTACTAAGGCTTTATAAGCGAAACCCTTCATATTGTTTTTGTCTCGGATGATAAAGCTTGAAAACAAGATATTTCCCCCGAAAAAATAGGAAAGGATCATATCCCAGGTTGGTGTCGATTTTACATTGGAGAACCTTTCATATTGCTCGCTGGTTTTATTCAGAATATTTTTATACATAAAATCTATCCTGTTAAGATAAAGAAGGATGAAGCAAAGACATGTAAGAGATATTCTTAAAAGGGTACTTCCGACTTTTTTCCAGCTCCTGAAAAGATCTTTTTCAAAAAATATAGGGATGAAAACTTTTGTGATATTGGTAATGGTAAGACCTCCGATGGTGATCCCGGCAAAAGTAAGCGGTATGGCGGATATTTTCTCTCCCTGTTTAAGCTTAACAGCTGCATAATTGTTATAAAGAGTAAGTAAAAATAGGGTATAAGTGAAGTTTTCCGGAGTGAAGGAAAGTAAAATACAGGTGGAAAAAATACTGAAAAAAGAAACTAATACAAGAACGATTGATAAAGGAAGCTGTATGATATTTTTTAAGTATTTGAAGACCTGTATCAAGGCCAGACAGATGGTAAACGTACTAAACCATGCTAAGCTCAGCCGGAATGTGGAGTCCATTTTTCCGCCGGATATAAATAATGCCAGCTCTCTTACCCAATTGAAAAGATAATAGGATAACGGATGTCTTTCAAAGCTTCCGCCGGTCATGACAATAGACCGGTTGTCAAAGCTGAAATAAGCATCCCAGGGGATCCTATTGTCAAAAATAATCCTATAATTAACAGCAATATAAGAACCCAGGATTCCATAGCTTATGAGAAAAAACAGAAAGACTCCCAGCTCCGGTAAAGTAGAGGGGAATATTAATTTTAGAGTATTGACAAATTTAGATTTTAAAGACACAAATAGTTTTTTGCAAAAATAAAATAAAAAAGCCCACCGGTCGGTGAGCTTTTATAGATTGTAAATAACTTTATTCTTTAATTACTTTTTCGGAAGAAGAAGTTCCGTCCGTGAAGTCAACTTTCAGGATATAGGTTCCTTTTGGAAGTGAAGAAAGATCCGCTTTTGCAGAAGTAGACGTAAGAATAGATTTTCCTGTGAAGTCTAATACTGTTGAAGATTTGATTTTCTTATCTGTCTTAATGTTGATTTCTCCTTTTGTAGGATTAGGATAGATGCTTGTTGATTTGGTTTTAGCATTTATTTCGCTTGTTGCTAATGTAGATGTGGTTGTGATTTTAACGTCATCCACCATAAACATATATTTATCTGCCGATATGCACTGGATACCAACTCTGATGGTTTGTCCGGCATAAGCATCTAGATTATAAGTAACTTGTTGCCAGCTACCATAAGGAGCGTTTAACGCGTTAGCTCCTGAAATTATTGTAAAATTAGTTTCTGATGTAGGTGTGCCGCTTCCGGTATATACCCCGATCTTGTATCTTTCCGGAGTGTAAGTAGAAGATAATGCTTTCACCCACAAAGTTAATGTATTTCCGGTTGCACCCAGAGTAACCGCAGGAGTTACAAGCCAATCATTATTTGCTGTTACAGAACCATCAGGAACTCCTGCCCAGCAAGCGGCGTATTTTTGTCCGCTGTGAGGATCAAAGTTTCTGGTTTCAGGATCTGCTGTAGTAGGTGAAGCATTGTTCGTTACTGCAGCTGTTGTAGGGTTGAATATTTGGAAAGCCATTGGAGCTCCGGCATTATCCCACATTGGAGTATCCGTTCCCCCCGTATAAGTGTTAAGCTGGTCTAAATCTAAGGTTAACCAGTTGCCAAAACCTGTAATTGCAAAATCTGTGTAGGAATCAAAATTTTCATCCAATAACGTTGTTTGTGAGTGTGCTACAGCACCTGTCAATAACAAACTTAAAGATAGTAGAAGTTTTTTCATGATATATTTTTTATTTTGGTAAATATAATAAAAAAATACAGTTTGTAATGAAAAAAAACTTCATTTTTATATCATAAGGTTAAAATAATTCATAATGCTATGAGCTGCACGAAAGTGTTGAGCATCCCATAATATCATCATATTGAGATGGCCTCTTTACAGAAAATTCAGGGAACATTTCCTGATATGGATTTTCTAGTGCGGAGATTAATTTATTCAGCATTTCTGTTTTTCCGGAATTAATTTCTTCAATGCATTCAAACAACAGATAATTTCTCAGTATGAATTTAGGATTCGTTCTGGCCATTAATGCTATTGACTCTTCTTTGGAGATTTTGTTTTTTTCAAGACGGAGAAAATAGGATTTTATAAAATCGTCAACTTTTGCTGCTTTTTTTTCATCAGGAAATGTATAAGAAATGGTTTCAAGTTGAAGCTTTAAATCGTTGTTTTCATTTATCAATTCCAATTGTTTAAAAAATAATGTATAATCCAATTGTAATTCATGCATCAGCCCCTGCCAGTTGGTAAAGAACTCTTCATCACCATCTAAGAGCTGATCAAAACCAAACTTTCTGCAAAGCATTTTATCATGGGCCTCCCAAAAGTATTCTCCATACTGGTTCAGGGAGTTTTCCAAAAATTTTTCATCATTTATTAAAGGATAAAGTGCATTAGCTAATTGCCACAGATTCCATTGTGAAATTTGTCCCTGCTTTCCAAAAGCGTATCTTCTTCCGGGCAGGTCGGTGGTGTTGGGGGTAAAATTTAAATAGTATTCATCCATCATTGAATAAGGTCCGTAATCTATAGTCAGACCAAGAACAGACATATTATCTGTATTCATTACCCCATGCACAAAGCCTACCCTAAACCACTCTACCATAAGATCGGCTGTTCTTTTAGAAACATGCTCAAAAAAATCTTTATACTTCTGGGTTTCTTCTGACGTAATTTCGGGGAAATAATTATCTATTGTAAAATCGGCGAGATTCTGCAGAGTTTTATATTCTCTTTGAGCGGAAATTAATTCATAGTGCCCAAAGCGAAGGAAGCTTTCAGCGGTTCTGATGACTACAGCTCCCTTTTCTTCCTGCGGATTTCCGTTATACATCATATCTCTTACCACGCTTTCTCCTGTCAGGCATAAGCTCAATGCCCTTGTTGTAGGGATCCCCAGATGGTACATGGCTTCACTCATCAGATATTCACGGACTGATGATCTCAGCACAGCTCTTCCATCCGCATGTCTTGAATAAGGGGTAGCACCGGCACCCTTCCACTGAATCTCAGTTTTTTTACCGGTGACATTTGTAATTTCTCCGGCAAAGATGGCTCTGCCATCGCCTAGCTGTCCTGCCCAATTTCCAAACTGATGTCCGGCATAGGCTGTTGCATAAGAGTGAATATTTTCCGGGAGGTTGTTTCCAACAAGAAAATTCAGGTCTTTTTCTTCATATCCGCCAAGTCCTATTTCTTCGGAAAGCTTTGCATTAAAAATGATGAGTTCAGGCTTTTCAAACCCAGCCGGGGAAACAGTGGAAAATAGTACCTTCGGAGTATTTCTCTGCACAGGATTGCCGGAAAAATCTCCGGGGAATTTCTTTATAAATGGTTGTGTGATGTTTTCAATATTCATACATCAAAGGTATTAATAATAAAGAAAAGAGGCTGTCTCAAAAGTAAGATAGCCTTTTTTATATTTTACAAAAAAAGGA